>JANPIY010000034.1:0-29792 GCA_031425255.1 Planctomycetota bacterium | reverse complement strand
CGGCGCCGAGCAGGTAGAGGCTGCGACTGATGCCATCGTGATCCTGCACCGCCTCGCAGAGGTCGAGGCTCTGCTGGTAGCAGGCGACCGCCTCGGGATAGGCCTCGCGTTTGACGTGGACCAGGCCGAGGCGGCGCAGGGACTGCGCGAGCAGGGCCTTGTTGCCGGTCTGCTTGTGGATCGCCAGGCAACGGTTGTGGAGCTGGATCGCCTGTTCGAAATTGCCGCGGCGGCGCTCCATCTCGGCCCAGCGCGAGATGGTCTCGGTGGCGTCATAGGAACGCGCCAGTTCGGTCGACAATGTCACGCTGGCCTCGTACTCGGCGGCCGAGGCGGCGAAGTCGCCGAGCAGGGCATAGGCCGCCGCCCGGCACTCATGGGTCTGCGCGCGCAGCGGCCCCTTGCGGAAGCTGACGAAGACCTTGAGCGCACGTTCGCAGCATTGGATGGCCTCGGCGGCGTCGCCCTCGCCATGACGCTGCACCAGTCCATGGGCGAGATCGAGCTGGCAGATGCCGGTCTGCACATGGTCGTTGAGATCCAGCGCCAGCTTCAACGCCCGTTGCAGCAGACGGACGCCTTCGTTGTCGCCGCCGCGCAGCATCAGGCAGGCCTGACCGGCGCAGGTGGCGGCCTCCAACGCCAGGCGCTGCTCGTTGGCCAGCTCCAGGGTCTTGAGCGCCTCGACCAGCACTTTGGCGGCGTCGGCGTGGTTGTTGGCCTTGCTGAAGAGTTTGCCGAGGTCGACCAGGACCTCGGCGCGCCTGGTCGGTGCACCGGCGCGCTCCCACAATTCGGCGCAGGCGCGGAAGTGCGGCACCCCGGCATCGAGCGCGGCGCCGGTCTTGTTTTCCAGGATCAGCAGGCCCAGGCGGCGCTCTTCGCGCGCCTGGTCCGCCATCGCTTCGAGGGTTTCCTTGGAGAAGGGGGCCTGGGCATCAGACATGATTGACTCCTGCGGCGCGAAGACGTCGTCGATTTATCCCCCGTCCACGGGAGGCGTCCATCGGATTTTGCACTCAGCGGGTCGGGGTGTCGTGGACGCCCCCAGTGGTTCTGCGCTGCCACCACGCTGATCAGCCTTTGGGCTGCGGCGACTTACAGTGCTGAATAAGGCTGTAGGAACAGAGGCGGTTCCCCCGTTGGTCGCCAGGGTTCCGTCGCCAGGATTTCCCCCAATGCCATTCCGCCTCCTCTTCATCCTCGCCGTGATCATCCCAGCCTGCTTTGTGACTGTTGTGGTGGCCCATACGTGCGTCATGCCGCGGGCGATCCGGGCGGCGTGCCGCTGCAGATCGAGGTCGAGATCTCACGCGACTTCGTGCGCGATCTGCGCAACCTCGGCCCGGCCGGACGTGAAGTGGTGGGATACACCACCGGTTTCTACCGGAGCTCGATGTTCGGCTACCGCAGCTTCGGCGCCTGTCCCCCCGGCCATTACCATCCCTATGGCTATGGTCCGATGTGGAGTTCGGACGTGTACTGGAGCGGACCAGCGCCGACCACGGTCTACCTGCTGGGTGGTGATGGCCCCGGTCAGGGCCGGTTGCTGCGCACCGAATTGGATTACGGCGTCAATGTGATCCACCTCGCGGTCACCCCTGGGCGCCAGGTGACGTTGACGGTCCAGGCCTATGGCGGCTACGAAGGTTGGGAGGAGATCGGCACCTTCACCGCCGCGACCACGTCCGGACAGCGCGTGGTCGTCGATCTCAGGGAACATGCTCCGCAGATGCGGGTGCACCAGCCCGACGGCACGGTGATCGATGTGTCGCCGCGGCCGGTGCCTCCGTCGCCGCCGGCAGTGGGCACGCCGAGTGCGAGTCCAGCAGCGCCGGCACCAGCTCCGGCAGCAGCGCCCGCGCCCGCGCCCGTCGAGCCGGTCACTCCGCCGGCATCGCCGGCCACGTCTCCTGCGAACGTCGGGAATTGAACCTCATCTACGCAGTGAAGTGCCGGCACATCGCAGGCACTGATTCATGGAATCGACTGGTCGCGAGCGGGACATGTCGGACATCATCCATCGCTGTTCCCTGCGGCCACCAGCGCCGCGCCGGTAGCTGCTTCCTCCTGCCACTCGCCCAGGAACAGCGGCAGCCCCAATTCCTCGGTGGCCATCGTCCGCAGCAGCGCCGAGCGGCGCAGCGCATTGCCACTGGCCACCACCCGGGTGCGCCCATGGCGGGCCGCGGCGGGCAGCATCAGGCACGCATTCGCCACGATGCCACGCGCCACCGCGCGCGCGAGTTGGCCGAGGCTGCCGTTGTCGAGGCGCAGGCCGCCAAGGCTGCCAGCAAGCGACGCGTCGTGCCGTTCGCCCGCGAGATGGGACACGAAGGTCAGCGCGTCCTCGGCCGCCAGGCCGAGCTGATCGAGGCGGGCATAGACGGTTTCTAGCGCCGGTGTCGTTCCCGAGAGATCGTGCACCCAGGCGGCGCTCTGCTCCGCCAACCAGCGCCAGGCGGCACCACCACACAGCGGAGCCGCGACGATGAGGTCATGGTCAGCCGCGAAGGGACGACGCTCAGCGTTACCGAGCGCCAACACCTGCGTGCGCGGTACCACCGCGGCGAGTTGGCAGCCGGTGCCGATGGTGAGCGCCAGGTCACGCAGTGGATCCGCCAACGTCGCGCGCAGCGATGCCTGGTTGTCGCCCAAGGGCGCGCTCAGCGGCAGGTCGGGCGCCAGCCCGAGCCGGTCGGCGTGGTGGCGCAGCAGGCGTCCGATGATGGCGCCATGGTCGACGGCTTCGGGCAGGACGGTGTCAGCCAGTCCTGGGACGCAGGCCAGACCGCCCCAGGCCTGCGCATCGGTCGGATCGATGGCGGCACGCGCGCGCCCGCTCCAGCGCGCGGCGAGCAGGCCATGGATGGTGGTCGCACTGGTGCCGCTGGGGATGGCACCGTGGCGCGACCACCAGGCGAGGGTGGCCATGCCGTAGCCGGTGTGCAGCGGACGCCCCAACGCCGGCAGGAAAGCGGGATCCTCCAACGCCCGCTGATCCTGCCAGGTGACCAGCGGTGAACGCGGATCGCCGCCGGCGTCATGCAGCACCACGCCGTGCATCTGTCCGGTGAAGCCGAGTCCGGCGATGCGTTGACGCAACAGGGTGGGCAGGGCCTGCACCAGCGCCTCAGCCACCGCGATGATGCGGTTTGAATCCTGTTCGTGACGACCGGAAGGCGCCGGCAGATCAGCGTGATGCGCCTGACCGGCGGTATGCAGCTGCCTGCCATCGGCATCGACCACCGCGACCGCGACCTTGCTGGTGCCGCAGTCGATGCCGAGGAATGCTTGAGAGGAGATATGAACCGCAGAGGCCGCAGAGGCCGCAGAGGGAAGAACAGGGTCAGTCATCGGTGGCCAGCCTGCGGTGGACGATGGATCTACGACTCAGCACGAGGCCGCCTAGGAGGAGCACTGGTTTTCACCTCTGCGCCCTCTGCGCCCTCTGCGGTTTGATCGGCTCTGCGGTTATATCGGCGGTCGGATTTCTCCATTCAGAAGGTTTCAAGCTTCATCCCCAGCACCGGAGCCGCGACCTGCAGGTCTTCCAGGTGATCCCCGTAGACGATCGCCGGATGCTCGCGCGAGATGCGCTTCACGAACCCAGGGAGATCGCGGAAGCGCAGCAGCACGCTCTTCTCGCAGTACGGCATACCGACGTGCTCGCTGGTCTCGATGACCTCGCCGGCGGCGGCGAGGATGGTGGTGCCATCAAACTTCACTTCGACCGCGGTGATCGGACCCGGTGGCATCCGGCCATCGACGCCACAGCCGCGGCCATCGCGTTTGATCTCATAGGTGCCGCCCCAATCGCGCAGATCGACCGGGCCGCCGGCGACCTCGGGCGAGACCACGCCGGCGAAGCCGCAATGCGCCAGGCGGCCGAGGTTGCTCCATTCCGGCTTGGCGAAACGTGCGGGGTCGGGTGACAGCGGATCGCCGAAGTGCGCCGCCAACGCGCCGACGTAGGACACCGGATAGAGGTTGCTCATGGTGCAGGTGCGCCCGGTCAGGTGGGTCATCACCGCCATCGACGACAGGCAGCAGAAGTCGCCGTCGCAGGCGGCGAGATACCCTTCCTCGCGCGCCAGCACCTGTGCCAGGCAGGGCACCTCACGGTGACCGCGCGGGATCAGGTCGCCGAAACAGTTCACGCCGAAGCCGAGGGCCTTGGTCTCGATCAGGACGTTGCGGATGGCGAGCCAGGTCTTGATCGCGGTCATCAGTCCGGACTTGGCCACGCCGTTCTCGCGGTAGCGCGACGAACGCGTGCGCCAGAACTCCTGCGCTTCGGCGTCGCTGATGCGCGCGCCGTGTTCGCGGATGGGGTCGAGGTCATGCACCTGGACCTTGAGGCCGAGCGCGCGCTCCATGTGGGCGCCGGCGGCATGCGCGTTCCAGGGGAAGTTCTGCACGCCGAACACCGCCAGGGTGGCACCGTTCAATTGACGTTTCACCGCCAGCGCGCGCAGCAGGGCGAGGCCGTGCCGTCGGCTGTCGATCAAGTGCACATCGATGCCGAGCGACTGCAGCATGTCGCGGGCCGACCAACGCCAGAAATCCGGCTCGTCGTGTTCCGGCAGGCACCAGAACACCACCGGCAGCTTGCGTTCGACCAGTGGCTGGGGATGGCTGTTCCACACCTCCGTCGGGTAGGCCGGGATCGACAACGGCAGGATGCCATCGATGTCGGCCGGCAACCCTCGCACCACGCGCTCCCAGTGGGCGAAATTCTCGATCACGATGGTCGGCGCCAGGGTGGCGACCGCGTCGATGTCGGCGGCCACGCGCGCGAGATCGACCGACGGCGTTCCCGCGCTGGCCTGGATCGGTTGCAGCCGCGCCTTCGGGCGGACGAGGTGGGCAGCGGGTTCGACGGCGAGGTGACGGAGGGTGCAGACGCTCATGGTGAAGACCTCGGGGCGGACGTGGAACCACGCACCATCAGGCGCGCGGTCAGCAGCAGGCGTTCTGATTTCAGCGGCGTGCTGGGTTCCAGCAGGGTGGCGATGCGGGCGCCGATGCCCTCGCTGACCAGGCGGATGGTCGACAGGCCGGGGGCGACATTGGCGAACTCCGCCTGGTCGTCGAAGCCCACCAGCGAGACGTCCTTTGGCACTGCCAACCCGGCTTCGCGTAGCGCCAGCAAGGTGCCGAGCGCCATACGATCGCTGGCGCAGAAGATTGCCGTCGGCCGTGCGCCAGCGGCCAGGCGCTGCGCCACCAGACGATGCGCGTCGGCGATGGTGAATCCGCCGTCGCCCCAGTGCTCGACCTTGGCGGTGCGGCCGGAGGTGCCCATGAAACCGTTGATGCGCGCTTCGCTATGCGGATCGCCGCTGATGCCGCCGACCAGGGCGATGTGGCGATGCCCCTGGCCGAGCAGGAACTCCGCGGCCAGCCGGCCACCGCCGAACTGATCGCCATCGACCTGGATGCCGGCGACGCCGTCGATGATGCGCCCGAGCACCACCGGTTGCACCCCGCTCTGGGCCGCCAGACGGATGAGCTTGCTGGCGGCCTCGTCGAAGCCGTGGTTCACTGGCACCACCACCACGCTGGCGCTCAGCAGATCGCCGCCGGCCTCGTTCGGCAGCCGGGTGTCGACCGAGGCCTGCCAGCCGCGTGCGGCCAGGGCATCCATCAGCGGCTGCAGCACGCTGGCGCCGAGGCCACGTTCCTCCATGCGCACGAGATCCTCGAAATGCACCACGTGCAGACGCGGCGGACCACGGCGGCGGATCGGCCGTTGATATCCCTGTTTCTCCGCCACCGCACGAATGCGTTCGGCGGTCTCGCTGCTGAGTCCGTAATCCTTGTGCCGTCCGCCGAGCACCAGCGACACCGAGGCGGTGCTGACGCCGGCGGCACGCGCCACCGTGGCGAGGGACGGGGGGCTCTTCACGGAGAGTTTGCGACGGGCCATGGTTGTCTTTCTAAACTTTAGCTAAACGTTAGCAAGACGTCGCCGGTACCACTCTCAGCGCCCAGCAACGCGGGCTTCAGCCGGGAGCGCCGGCTTCCGCCGGCCAGGGGCAATCCCCCCTGGGACCGCCGGCTGCCAGCCGGCCAGGGGCAATCTCCCAGACATCTCCATCCACCAACGGACCCGATCATGCGCCACCTCCTCCTCCTCCTCCTCGTCGCCCTCGCCACCCTGCGCGCCGGCGAGGCCCCCCGCTGGGGGCAGATGGATTACGGCCCGACCCTGGGCTGCTCGCTGCAGATCGGTAGCGAATACGTCCTGCGCGCGCTGATCGTGCGCCTGGACCAGCAGCAGCAGACCTACGTCGCCTACGACCTCGAGACCATGCGTGTCGCGGCCCTATGGACGGGCGGCTTCATCGACGGCAAGGGCGTGGTCTTCAATGGCGAACACCATGCCCAGCCGAAGCCGATGGGCCGCATCCTGTTTAGCAATCCGGTCGGCCCGGGCTGGGCGAAGAACGGCAGCTTCAGCGACCCGCGGCCGCTCTACAAAGCTGCGTACAACGTACCGGCGGGTGGCAACGAGATGACGCGAGAGGGCCAGCCGATGCCGCAGGACTGGGTGGCTTATCGCGGCCATCACTTGTCGCGCATGGGTATCGTGCTGTCCTACACCGTGTTGGGGTGTGCCGTGCTTGAGCAACCATTCCTGGGGCCCGACGGACAGTTCCGCCGCCGTATCGAGATGCGCGGACGCACGACGGACATGCGGCTGATACTGGCGCCCACGAGCATCCCCTGCGGCGTGTCGGATGGCGTCCGGATCGTGCTGGAGGGCGACCAGCAGGTGGCGGTGTTGCCGCCACCCCGCGGTGCGGTCCCGGAACTTGAACAGTTCATCTTCACCTATGACGGGAAACCGGCGCCCGCCATGCCGGGTGGATTGGCAGATGGCATGGCAAGCGCCGTCGCATTGTGGCCCGCGACCGTAACCACGCAGGCCGTCCTCAGTACCAGCGACGCGCCGCATGTGGTCGACACCATCACCGCCCCCGATGACAACCCATGGAAATCCTGGATGCGTTTCGGCGGCCTGGATTTCTTTTCCGATGGCAGACGCGCGGCGCTGTGCACCTGGAGCGGCGACGTCTGGATCGTCAGCGGCCTCGACGCGATGAAGGCTCTTACCTGGAAACGTTATGCCTCCGGCCTGCAGGAACCGCTCGGCCTGGAGATTACCGCGGGCGGCATCGTGTTGACCTGCCGCAACGCCATCATGCGCCTGCATGATCGCAACCACGACGGCGAAGCTGATTACTACGAAGCGTTCAATGCCGACATCCACCTCACGCGTCATTTCCATGAGTTCGCCCTCGACCTCAAACGCGACCGCGTCGGCAACTTCTACTTCGCCAAGGGCGCGACGCCCGGACGCGGTGGACCCGACTTCGACCTGTGGTCGCAGCACAACGGCTGCTTCTTCCGCCTGTCGCCGGACGGCAAGCAGCTCGACGTCGTCGCCCGCGGGCTGCGTGCGCCCAACGGCATCGGCATCGGTCCGAACAGCGAGATGACCGCGGGCGACAATCAAGGTTCGTGGGTGCCGGCGTGTCCGCTCAACCGTATCCGCGCTGGTGGTTTCGTCGGCGTGCCCGACGGCGTCCCAGGCGACGTCAAGCCGACCAAGCGCGATCCACCGATCCTGTGGTTCCCGCTCGACGTCGACAACAGCAGCGGCTGCCAGGTGTGGGCACCGGACGAGCGTTGGGGGCCATTTGCCGGGCGCATGCTGCACCTGTCGTACGGCAAGTCCTCGCTCTTCAGCGTGATGACGCAGGAGGTCGGCGAGGTGATGCAAGGCGCCGTGACCAGGTTCCCGCTGTCGTTCGCTTCCGGCATCATGCGCGCGCGCTTCCATCCCGGCGACGGCCAGCTCTACGTCTGCGGCCTGCGCGGCTGGCAGACCAATGGCGCGCGCGACGGCGCCTTCCAACGGGTGCGCTACACCGGCAAGGCGGTGGTGATGGCGAGCGGCTATGCCGTCACCAGGGATGGCGTCGAGCTGACCTTCAGCCAGCCGTTGGATAAGGCCGAGGCGGAGAACCCCGACAACTGGAACGTCACGCAGTTCAACCTCCTCTGGAGCAGGAAATACGGCTCACCAGAGGTCTCGGTCGCAGATGCGACGAAACACGCGCGCGACCCCGTCGCCGTGGCCAAGGCCACGCTCAAGGCTGATGGCCGCACGGTGGCGCTCCGCCTGCCCGGCATCCGACCGGTCGACTGCCTGGTCATCACCCCGCGCATCGCCACCGCCGACGGCACCGCGATCACCGCGACGATCCATGCGACGATCAACGTCGTGCCGTAGCGCGTACCATGCTGCGCTGCTGCCGTGGTGGTCATCTGCTGGCGGCAGGTCTCCGACGGGCTGGTGATTGTGGTGATGAACACCATCACACGATGCCAAGCATGGACTCCCTCGTGATCGGGCTGGCGCAACCGGCCACCATGGACGCGCAAGATGACCGTGGCTGCGCCCGCCTGATCCATGGCTTTGCCCATGGCCTGCTGGCCATCGGTAGCCTGCTGGCGACGACCGCGTGGGTGACAGCCGAAGACCTCGAGCCACGGCGCTGGAGCCACACTCCGATCGGTCTGAACTCCCTCGGCCTGGGCTACGTCTACTCCCAGTCCGACATCCTCTTCGACCCGGCGCTGCGGCTCGAAAATGTGGAGATGGAGCTGCACGGCTGGGGCCTGAAATACCTGCACGCCTTCGAATTGCTGGGTCGGACCGCGCGAGTGGAAGCGACCATGGGCTATGCGGCTGGGCGTTGGACCGGGCTGGTGGATGGCGTCCCAGGCGCCGTCGAGCGCGATGGGCTGACCGATTCGCAGCTGCGTTTCGCCGTCAACCTGGTCGGCGCGCCGCCGCTGGCCGGCAAGGAGTACCAGGAGTACCGCGCGCAACCCGGGCTGGAGACCATCGTCGGCGCGGCGCTGATCGTCCACCTGCCGACCGGCGATTACCAGGCGGACAAGCTCCTCAACATCGGCACCAACCGCTTCACCATCCGCCCGCAATTGGGGGTGCTGCACAACTGGGATCACTGGTCGCTCGAATACACCGGCTCGGTGTGGCTGTTCACCGACAACGACGATTTCTACGATGGCAGCACCCTGGCGCAGGGCCCGCTCTCCTCGCTCCAGACCCACGTGGTCTACAGCGTCAACCGCGGCGTGTGGGTGGGTGCCAGCGGCGCCTACACCTATGCGACGGAATCGTCGCTCAACGGCGCCGGCCTCGACGACGCGCGTGCGCATCTGTGGTGGTCGCTCGGGGCTGGTTTTCCCGTCGCGCCATACCTGCTGGTCAAATGCGCCTACGTCGGTTCGCGTGCGCTCGATGCCACCGGCGTGGATTCGGACGGCTTGGTATTGGGCCTCGGCTACCTGTGGTGATGGCTTAGAGCCGGTTTCATAACCCATCCCTACTGCGCCCGGCCCTCATCGGCGGCGGCCGCGTCAGACGAACCATTTGGTGCTCAACATGGCCTCCGGCCATGCCTCCGCTCCAAACGGCCCGTCTTCCTTGCCTCGCTCGACAATGGCTCGGGCTCGCTACGGGATGGGTTATGAAACCAGCTCTTAGGCAGTGGTCATGACCGGCCGCGTGCCCGCGCGGTTCCCGGCATCAAGAATCTCCAAGTCGGATCAGAAACGACGGCTTGCCCACGAGAAGGGGCCGCGGGTAGTCTGCCAGCTGAGCTGGTCGGCGCCCCCGCCGACGCCGACATCCATCCGTTTTACGGCGGCGCCATCACGTCCGGTTATCGCCCAAGGAGCTTCCATGCTGCGCGTCCTCGTCGTCCTGCTGATGGCTGTGACTCTTCCGGCCGCCAGCGTGCCGTTGTTCGATGGCGCCACGCTCAGTGGCTGGCAGGGCGACACCACGGTCTGGCGGGTCCGCGAAGGAGCGTTGGTCGGTGGCTCGCTGGCGGGCAATCCGCGCAATGAGTTCCTCGCCACCACCTCCTCCTACCGCAATTTCATCCTGCGCCTGGAGTACCGTCTGATCGGCAGCGAGGGTTTCATCAACGGTGGCGTGCAGGTGCGCAGCGTGCGCATCGCCGCGCCGGCGCATGAGATGAGCGGCTACCAGGCCGACATCGGCGCGGGGTATTCCGGTTCGCTCTACGACGAGTCGCGGCGCAACAAGGTGCTGGCGCAGGCCGACAAGGCGCTCATCACCACGCTGGAGAAACCCGGCGAGTGGAACCAGTACGAGGTGCGCTGCGAAGGCGGGCGCATCCGCATCATCCTCAACGGCACCCAGACCATCGATTACCTCGAGGCTGACGCCGCCATCCCGCGCGATGGCCTGATCGCGCTGCAGATCCACGGCAACTGCAAGGCCGAGATCTCCTACCGTGCGCTCTCCATCGAAACCCTGCCCGACGATCTGGCGACGCGTTCGCCGATCATCGATCGTTTTGCCGATGTGGCCGTTCCGACCGCTGGGGCGCCGACGACCACAGGTTGGAGCGCTGGACGTTTCGCTCTGGGCGCGGATGAGACCGTGGTCTTCATCGGTCAGGAGAACCTCGTGCGCGAGAGCCGCGCCGGTGAACTGGAGGCCCGTCTGATGACGGCCATGGCCGCGCACCGACCGCGGTTCCGCTGCATGGCGTGGGAAGCCGACACGGTGTACGAGCAGTGGCGCGACCTCAACTTCGGCGCCTGGAGCGAGCAGCTCGCCGCCGTCGGCGCGACCGTGGCCATCGTGCAGTTCGGCCAGGTCGAGGCCTTCGACGGTCCCGGTCGCCTGGGGGCGTTCACCGTCGCCTACCATCGCCTGCTCGACCAGCTCGCGAGTTCCGCCACGCGCGTGGTGCTGCTGTCGCCGATGCCGTTCGAGCGTTCGTCGCTGCCGCACGGTCCCGACCTCACCCAGCGCAAGGGCGACGTGGCGTCCTACGCCGAGGCGGTACGTGCGATCGCCCTCCAGCGGGGGGCGCTGTTCGTCGATCTCATGGGAGCACTGGGAGGACGAGGTGCCGCTGCGCCCCGGCTGACCGACGACGGCCTCCACCTGAACGAGGTGGGCCTGCGCACGGTGGCGGAGACCGTGATCGGCGCCCTTGGTCTGCCCGCAGCGCCGGTCAGCCGCGACCTCCTCACCGCCATCGTCGCCAAGAACCGCCTGTTCTTCGACTGCTGGCGGCCGGCGAACTGGTCGTTCGCCTACGGCGATCGCGTCGCGCAGCTCTATGGCAAGCCGGCAGGGGGATTCCCCTCGCTGGCCGTGAGCTTCGAGCGGCACAAGCCGCTGATCGCCACGTGGGATGCGCGCATCCAGGCGCTCGCCGCGCGGCGCCCGGCCCCGGCGGCTCCGATGCCGTTGTCGTTGCCGGGAGCCGACGACGCCCTGCCGACGCCGGAGGCGACCCAGGCCGCGCTCACCGTCGCCGCCGGTTGGGTGGTCACGCCGTTCGCCAGCGAGCGCGACGGCGTCGCCAAGCCGACCCAGATCGCCTGGGATGCCAGCGGGCTGATGTACATCGCCTGTTCGCCGACCTATCCGCAGACCCTGCCTGGGGTGGCGCCGGCCGACTACATCCTGGCCTGCGCGGACGCCGACCACGACGGACGCGCCGAGCGCACCTGGCGTTTCGCTGAAGGCCTCACCATGGTCCAGGGCGTGGTCGCCGGCGATGGCGGACTCTACGTCTGCGACTTCGATCACCTGCTGTTCCTCAAGGACACCGACGGCGACGGCCGCGCGGATGAACGGCGCACGGTGTTCGCCGGCTTCGGCATCGGCGACACCCACCAGCTCATCAATTCGATCGGTTACGGTCCCGACGGCAGCCTGTGGTTCACTCAGGGCCTGCACGCCTTCAGCCGGGTGGAGAGCGCGTACGGCCTGACCCGCCTCGACAAATCAGGAGTGTGGCGGCTGCGTCCGCGCACGGGGCGGCTCGATGGTTTCTTCAACGGCGCCAAGGCCGGGCACAACTGCTGGGGCGTGGCTTTCGACGACTGGGGCCAGCCTTTCCACAAGAGTGGTGATCGGCCCGAGGGCTACTGGTCGCAGCCCGGGCTGGTGCGGCTGCGCGATCCGGACGAATACCATCCGCGCGGCGCGCTCTTCCGCAGCGAGACCAAGACCACCGCGCTCGACTTCATCGGCAGCGCGGCGCAGCCGGACGACCTCCAGGGTGCGGCGGTGATCGGCGGCTTCTTCCGCAATACCCTCGATCTGCAGACCCTCAGCGATGACGGCGCCGGCTTCGCCTCGCAGCAGCGGCCGAAACTCATCACCACCGCCGACACCTCGTTCCGCCCGGTGGATGTCGCCGTCGGACCCGATGGTGCCATCTACGTCACCGACTGGTGCGTGGCGGTGATCGGGCACTACCAGGCGAGTTATGCCGACCCCAGACGCGATCGTAAACATGGTCGCATCTGGCGCGTGGCGCGCAGCGATCGTCCGGCGGTGCGCCAGCCGGAGCTCGTGGCGATGACGCCGGCGCAGCTGCTCGCCCAGCTCGGCTCGCGCGAACGCTGGACCCGTCAGCAGGCGAAGCGCCTGCTGAGCGACGGCGATCCGGCGGTGGTGCTGCCGGCGACCGATGCGTGGGTCGCGGAGTTGTCGCCGGAAGCGCGCGATGACCACCGGCGCCTCGAAGCCCTCGGGATCTTCCAGGCCCTGGAGGCTCCGCGCCCGGGGCTGCTGCAAGCGCTGCTGGCCTCGCCCGACCACCGCTGCCGGGCCTATGCGACACGCGCCATCGGCGGCTGGGCCGATCGCCTCGACCAACCGCTGCATCTGGTGGTGGCTCGCCTGCATGACGAGCATCCACGCGTACGGGTCGAGGCCATCGTCGCCGCCAGCGAGCTGCGCACGGCGGCCGCGGCGGAGGCGGTGGTGCAGGTGCTGGCGCTGCCGCGCGATCGTTTCATCGACTACGCCCTGGCTCAGAGCGTGCGCGCGCTGAAGCCGCAGTGGCTGCCGGCCTTGGCCGCGGGCACGCTCACCTGCGCGGGCGACGCGGCGCAGCTCGCCTACCTGCGTGCGGCCGCCGGCGCGGTCCAGGCCCCGACGCACCCGGGCAAGGCGATCTACGATGGTCTGTGCCTGACCTGCCATCAGGCCGACGGCCGTGGCCTCCCTGGGATCTACCCGCCGCTCGTCGGCAGCCACCTGGTGGGGGACGCCACCCCGCTGATCCGCATCCTGCTGCATGGCCTGCATGGTCCGCTGACCGTTGACGGGGTGACCTATGGCAGCCTGCCGATGCCGCCGATGGGTCTGGGCGATCAGCAGATGGCCGAGGTCCTCACGCATGTGCGCAGCGCCTTCGGCAACCAGGCCGCGGCGGTGACGGCGGCGCAGGTCACGGCTGAACGCGCCGCGACGACCGGCCGCACCAGCGCGTGGACGGCGGCGGAGCTGGGGCGCTGAGGGCGCGGCCCCGAGGGCAATGCTGGGAGCCTAAGATATGTGGCCGCAGAGGCGCAGAGGCGCAGAGGTTAAAAGCCCCTGCTTTGCCTTTCCTCTGCGTCTCTGCGGCTCTGCGGCCGATTCTTCTTCGTTAAGCTAACCGCATTGCCCCGAGGGCCGCGCGGACATCTTCCTTCGCCCGGCGGCATGCCTACAACCCTCGGCCATGGAATTCCCCGATACGCGCTGGTCCCTCATCGGTCGCCTGGCGGAACAGCCCGATCAGGTCGCGGTGGTGATGGAGCTCTATGCCGACCCGGTCGGCCGTTACCTGCGCCACAAGCTGGCCTCGGAGAAGGGTTCCGCCCGCCTCGACGACGTGGTGCAGGAGGTCCTGGTCTATCTCCTGGAACACCCCGACCTGCTCGCACGGGCGAAGCCTGGCGAGATCGAGGCCGGCCAGGCCAGCCGCTTCCGCTATTTCATCATGACGTTGGCCTACAACGCGGCGCGCAACGCCTTGCGCCGTCACACCCATGGCCGCGAGATGAACGCTGCCATGGGCGAGGATGGCGAGACCACGGTCGCCGAGGCGCTCGCCATCTCGCGCGAGCCGAGCAGCGAGTCGGTGGTGGCGATGGACCGCGCCTGGGCCGAATCGGTCCTGGCCGCCGCCTGGCGCGACCTCGCCGCCTGGGCCGAGGACGGCACGCTGGAGGCCGAGATCCCGCGCATCGTTAAGGCCAATCTGGTCGATGGCCGCAACCTGCGCGACGTCTGCGCCGAACTCGACATGCCGCTCGCCACCTGCCACCGCCGTCTCGCGCGCGGCCGTACCTACCTGCAGAAGGCCATCGCCGACCGCCTGCGCCAAGCCGGCGAGATCAACCTGACCGAGGACGGCGCCGCGGCCTGCGAAGTGCTGCTCGGCGCGCTGCGGGTGTGATGCGGCGACGGGCGCTGGCTATGGTGTGATGCGGGGTCATCGCCGCGCTCATCGCGATCTATGCATCGGCCTGGTGCCTGCTGGTGACGTTCAGGGCGGGGGGAATTTATTTCAGTTATGAATATGGTGCAGCGAGATCGTCAGATTATTTCTTGGACCAGGAGGCTGCGGATGTTTCAGCCACCTTCCATTCGCAGAGCGATCTAAAGAGATGGAAGTCAGTTTCCTCGCGGCGGGACAGCGAGCGGATCCATTCCGCGTTCTGGGTACCGATGGAGAGATCACATCAGCTCGTACTCAGAATCAAAACGGTGTACCCGCTCCATTTCATACACGACCGGCAGGATTTGTTGCGGCGTAACGAGCTCGTGCAAAGGCGATTGAAAGCTGAGTTCGAGCCGTGGTCTCCGGCAAGCCCTCCGTGACAGTCGCCTCGTATCAGGCTTCGTAAAAGGGACGATGGGAGCGATATCATGAGACAGGCCAGAGAGGGGCGGGACCCTCCCCAGTCTCGCTCTGTGCGTGCGGTGGTGAATATGCGCTGTCGGTTGTCAGCTCACAGCCCAGGCGGGCGCAGCACCAGCGGTGCCAGGCGCGGTGGCACGTCGGCGATGGTGACGCCAGCGTCAAGCAGCCCGCGCACCGCGCGAGACAGGGGGTGGCTGCCCTGCTGGAGGTGGTATTGCAGCAGGTCGGCACGGCCGCAGTCGTCGATCAGCGCTTGCGCCTGCGCCAGGCGGCCGGTCCGCGCCAAGCCGATGGCGCTCAGCACGATCAGCTCCATGTGGTCGGGGTTCTCGACCCGGCCGAGCTCCGCTTCCTGCAGCACGCCGGCCCAGTCGTGGTCGGCGAGGGCGACGTAGGCCAGGATGCGGTGCGGCCACAGGCTCTCGGGCTCCGAACCGAGCGCGACCAGGGCGTGCCGTTCGGCGGTGCGCCAATCGCTCCGCGCCAGGCAGTCGTTGGCGGCGACCAGGCGCGGCCAGAAGGCGGCGGGGTCTTCATGCCAGCGTTCCCACGCCGCGCGCACCAGCCGCGCTTCGGGCGCGAAGGTGGCGAGCGCGAGGTCCGCGGTGGCGGCCTCGGCGAGCGCGGTGGCGGCCGCCGGATCGCCGCCCAGCCGCAGGTCGTGGCCGTCACGCAGCGGATCCTTGAGCAGGGCGCCGAGCGCCGACCACCCTGGGCTTGGAGCCGCGGCGACGATCAGGCGCGGGATGGACTGGCGCAGCGGGCTGTGCAGGTCGTCGAGCAGCAGGGCGCGCTGCAGATGCACCAGGATGCCGAGCACGTCGGCGCAGAGCTGGTCCTCGCGCAGGCGCGGCGCGCAGGCGACGGGATCGCCGGCGAGGGGATAGCCGACGCGCTCGAGCACCTTGAGCAGCTCGGTCACTTCCCCCGGCCATGGGCCGCTGATGCGGTAGCGCTGCTGCAGCACGCTCAGGTGGGCGCGATACTCCGCCAGGCGCGCGAGCGCGGCAAAGGAATCCTCGACCGCGCGCAGCCGCGTCATCAGCGCCTGCGCTTCGACCAGGCCGGGGTGGGCGCGGAGGATGGATTCCACGCGCGCGCGTGTGGCCTGCACCGAACGCGCATCGCCGACATCGAGCGCCCGCGCGAGTTCGCCCAGTTCGCCCAGTGCGGCGGCATGCACGCGCGTCTGCTGCACGGTCGCCGTCCCGATGGCCACCGCCCCCGCCAGCAGCACGCCGAGCGCAGCGGCGAGCAGGCGCGGCGAGCGGCGTAAGCGCGCGGCGAGGCGGGCGAGCGGCCCGGCACGCTCGGCCTGCGTGAGGCCGGCTGCGAGCCACTGGCGCAGCTCGCCGGCCACCGCGCCGGCATCGTCGTAGCGCAGCCGCGGGTCGGCTTCCAGGCAGCGGCGCGCCACCGCTACCAGGCCGCGCGGCAGTCCGCGCCGGGCCAGCGGCGAGAGCTCCAGCGGCCCACCGGCATCGGCGCGCGGGCCATGTCCGCACAGCAGGGCCATCAGCAGGCCGCCCAGGGCGAAGACGTCCATGCGCGGATCGGGCATCACCGCGCCCGACTGCTCGGGCGCCATCCACGCCGGTGTGCCCAGTCGATAAGTGCCGGCGGTGGTATTGGCGTCGCCGCTGGTCGCGAGCAGGCTGCCGGACGGCTTGGGCATGCCACCCGGGGTTCCGCTCGCCATGCCGGCCAGACCCCAGTCGATGACGTGGACCGCGCCGAGCGCACCGACGATGACGTTGCCGGGTTTGAGATCGCGGTGCACCACGCCACGGCGATGCGCATAGGCGATGGCCTCGGCGATGCGCAGCATCAGTTCCACCACCCGCCCGAGGTCGGGGCGCTGGCCACCATGGTTCCAGCGTTCGAGCAACATCTCCAGGGCCTCGCCATCGAGACGCTTCATCACGAAGGCGGGTTCCCCCAGCGCTGCCACGCCGACGTCGTGCACCGGCACGATGCCGGGATGTTCGAGCTGGGCGGTGATTGCCGCCTCGCGGCGGAACGCGCGCAGGCGCGCCGCATGGCTGGCGACGCTCTCCTCGAGCCGGCGCGCCCGACAGCGCTTGAGCGCAACCTCGCGCCCGAGCACCTGATCGGTGGCGAGCTCGACCACGCCCATGCCGCCAGCACCCAGACGACCGGTGATGCGGTAGCGCCCGGCGCCGCCGACCTCCGGCACGAAGGTCGGGGCGGGACCGGCGATGGGGATGTCGATCGCATTCAGCGCCGGCGCGTCGACCTCATCCTCCAGCAGCCGTGCCTGGTCCTCCGGCGATTGCGCGGCGATCCAGGCATCGATGGCCTCGAAACGTCCCAGGTCCAAGCGGCCGGCGCGGTAGGCGGCGAGATCGGCTGAAGAGGGGGGCGATGGCGCCACCGTCAGCTCCGCCGCAGGCGAAGGCTATTGCCGACGACGGTCAATGACGACAGCGCCATCGCTGCTGCGGCGATCATCGGGTCGAGCATCCAACCGGTGGCCGGGTAGAGCGCACCCGCCGCCAAGGGAATGGCGAGGACGTTGTAGAGGAATGCGCCAGCGAGGTTCTGGCGGATGGTGCGTCGGGTCGCGCGACTGAGGTCGATCAGGGTGATGAGCGCGCCGACGCGTCCGCTCAGGATCACGACGTCGCCGGCGCCGGCGGCGATGGCGTTGGCGGTATCCGCACCAGCCAGCGCCACGCCGACATCGGCGGCGGCCAGGGCCGGGGCATCGTTGATGCCGTCGCCGACCATCGCCACGCGGCGGCCACCACCCTGCCAGGCCTGAAGCCGCGCGAGCTTGTCGCCGGGAAGCTGGGCGGCATGGAGCTCGCCGATGCCAACCGCCCGGGCGACCTTCTCCGCCGTTTCCGGCTGGTCGCCGGTGATCATCGCCACCGCGATCCCACGTTGGCGCAGGGCGGCGATGGCGGCGGCGGCATCGGGTCGGATGGCGTCGCTGACGGTGATCAGGCCGGCGACCACGCCGTCGACGGCCACGAACAGCCCGGTGGCGCCCGCGAGGCTGAGGTTGAGCAGGGCGGCTTCGGCACCCAGCGCGCGCAGGTGACGCGCGCTACCGATGGCGACCAGACGGCCGTCGACGCGGGCTGCGACGCCCATGCCGGGAGTGGCACGGAAGTCTTCGACCACGGCGTTGACGGGTGGAATGCCCGTGCCGCCGACGGCGGCGCGCACGGCGTGGGCGAGGGGATGCTCGCTGCCCTGCTCGACCGCGGCGGCAAGGCGCAGCACGTCTTGCTCATTGAAACCGGGCTCGACCAGCACGCGCTCGACGGTCGGACGTCCGAGCGTGAGCGTGCCGGTCTTGTCGAGCGCCACCAGGTCGATGGTCGCGGCGTGTTCGAGTGCGGCGCCATCGCGAATCAGCAGACCGCCGCGCGCCGCCCGGCCCACCGCCACCATCACCGCGGTCGGCGTGGCCAGGCCGAGGGCGCACGGGCAGGCGATCACCAGCACGCTGGCGGCGGCGAGCACCGCATGCGCGGTGAGCTCGGGCGCGCACCACCACCACACCGCATAGGTCAGGACCGCCAGCAGCAGCACCAGCGGCACAAACACCGCCGAGATGCGGTCGGCCAGGCGGGCGATCGGCGGTTTTGCACCCTGGGCGGCGCGCACCTGCTCGGCCAGGCGGGCGAGGGTGGTGTCGGCGCCGACGCGGGTCGCGCGCAGCACCACGCTGCCCTCGCCGAGGATGGTGCCGCCGATCAGCGTGCTGCCGACGGTCTTGGCCACCGCGGCGGCCTCGCCGGTGATGAGCGCCTCATCGGCGTGCCCGCCACCGTCGATGACCACGCCATCGACCGGAACGATCTCGCCGACCCGCACGCGGACGTGGTCGCCGACCATCAGCGACGCGGCCAGGACCGCTTCATCGCCGTGTTCGGTGACGCGCTGGGCGACGGGCGGGCGGCGGTCGAGCAGGCCCTGCACCGCGGCGGCGGCGGTGGCGCGCGCGCCGCCTTCGAGCCAGCGGCCGATGAGTACCAGCGTGATGATGACGGCGGCGGTCTCGAAATGGATCGGCGGCATCCCCGGCCACCACGCCGGCGCACTCATGGCGGCGATGCTCAGGCCCAGGGCCGAGGCGGCGCCCAGCGCGATGAGGGTGTCCATGCCGAGTTCGCCGCGTGGCAGACCACGCAGCGCGGTCAGGAAGACGCTCCGCCCAGGACCGAGCACCACCGCCAGGGTCAGACCGAGCTGCAGCCACAGCGACCACGGCTGATGGAGGTGCGCCATGCCCAGCACCAAGACCGGGGCGGCCAGCACGAGCGCGCTCAGCGCCCGGCGGCGTTCGGGCCCGGCAGCCGGGCGGTGGTCGTGGCCGCTATGTTCGGCTTCCTCTTCCGGGACGAAGCCGGCGTCATGCAGGCGGGTCTTGATCGCTGCGACGGTGGTCGCCGCCGCGTCGTAGCGCAACGCCGCCTCGCGGGTGGCGAGGTTGACGGTCGCCTCACGCACGCCGGCGGTGCTGCGCAGGACATTCTCCGCCCGCGTCACGCAGGAAGCGCAGTGGAGGCCTTCGACCAGGATCAGGCGGAGATCGGTGGGCGGCGCTTCAGCGGTCACGGGCGACCTGGGAGCGCCGACTTCAGTCGGCAGGGGGATGAGGGGGACGAGCGTCCAAGAGATTGCCCCTGGCCGGCTGGCAGCCGGCGCTCCCAGGCGCGAGCGTAGTAGGTGGGCGCATGGCGGGACATGTCAGGCCGGTGCGGATCCCGGGTGGGCCTGGAAGCCGACCCGGTCGAGTGCAGCGACCAGGGCATCGACGGTGGTCCGTTCATCCGCGGTGATCACCGCCGTGTGGTCGGCGAGGGACACCTGCACCCGCTGGACCCCGGCGACGCCCTGGAGCGCCTTGGGCGCCGCGGCGACACAACCGCCGCAGGTCATGCCCGTGATGGGAAGGGAGTAGGTGCGCATGGCGTGAAGCTATACCTCGCGTCGGGGAAGGAATCCGCGTGTGGGCACGGGCTCGTCCTGGGATCAGACTCCCAGTTTTTCACGTGGGTTGAACGCGGACTCCTTGGCCAGCTCCACATAGAGCGCCTTGGCCTGGTCGTTGATGACGGTGGGCACGGCGATCATCAGGACGAGGTACTGATCACCTGCGGGATCGCCGGGCAGGCCGCGGCCTTTGAGGCGGAGCTTCTGACCGCTCTGCGCCCCAGGTGGAATGGTGGCGGTCACGGTGCCGCCCAGGGTCGGCACCGCGATCTGGGCACCGAGGACCGCCTCCCACGGCGCGATCGGCAGGTCGAGCGAAAGGTCCCGGCCTTCGACCCGGTAGAGCCGATGCGGTGACAACTCGAACTCCAGGTAGAGATCGCCGTTGAGTTCGGCGCTGGTTCCCGGCTGGCCCTGGCCGCGGAGACGCACCTTGCTGCCGTGGGTCACGCCGGCCGGGATCTTGACCGTGATGGTGCGCTCGCCGGCCACCAGCTCGCCGTCATCATCACGGGTGGGTGCGCGCAGCGAGAACTGGCGCTCGCCGCCGCGATAGGCCTGCTCCAGCGTCACCGCGAGTGTCGCATGGATGTCGTCCCCGCGTTGATGGAAGGCGCCGCGTCTCGTGCCGCGGGAGCGACCACGCGTGGAGGAACCCCGACCGAAGACCGATTCGAAGAAGTCGCTGACATCGCTGTCATCGTCCGGGTCGGCGCCATACGCGCGCGGTCCGCGGCGGGCTGGATGCGGCACGTCCATCTCCTGGCCATCGCGCCAGCCGCCGGCGCGCACCTGATCATAGGTCGCACGCCGTTCAGGATCCTTGAGCGCTTCGTTGGCTTCGGTGAGCTCGGCAAAACGCTGCGCGGCGTCCTTGGCCTTGTTGACGTCGGGATGGAGCTTGCGCGCGAGTTTGCGGTAGGCGGTCTTGATCTCGTCGGCGCTGGCCTCGGTGGCGACGCCCAGGATGCGGTAGTAGTCCTTGAATTGCATACGCGTGTTCTCGTGACGGGCGCAGCCTGGCAAGGTTGGAGCGAGACCGTGCGCTCGGCGAAAAACAACTTCGGCGTCAAATCCCGGCCAAGCCGCGATCACACCGGCTTGAAGCGCTCCACCAGCCGCGCCGCGAAGGCTTCGTTCGCCTGCCGGGTGCGCCCGGCACTGTGGGGCGTATGGACGACATTGTGCCGGCCGAGCAGCGGGTCTTTCAGCGGCAGCGGTTCGAGATCGAACACATCCGCCGCCAGCGCCAGCTCATCGGCCAGCACGCGCCGGCGGATGGCCTTCATGTCGCAGACGCTGGCGCGCGTCACCAGCACCACCAGGGCGCCCTGCGGGAGCGCATCGATCAGCTTGGCGGTGATCAGGCCCTCGGTCTGTTGGGTCAGCGGGATGATCGGAGCGAAGATGTCGGCGTCGGCGACCAGGCGCTCCAGGTGGTGTTCCTGGCGGGCGCCCGCGCGGTGGAAACACGGCTCGCTGGCATAGGGGTCCCATGCCGCCACTTCCGCCCCGAGCGCATGGGTGAAGGCGGTGAAGCGGCTGGCGACGTTGCCGGCGCCGACCACCCGCACCCGCTTGCCGGCGACCGTGCCGTTGACGAAACGCGCATCATCACCGAACTGGCGGCCGCGCCCACCCGGCTTCGGCACGCCATCGCTGGGCGCGTAGTCCCATGGCTTGAGGTCGCCGATGATGGCGTGGTGGTTCTGCGGAATACGCCGCAGGCCGCAGAGCGTCAACGCGAGCGCGTACTCGGCCACCGACTGACCCCAATAGCCCTCATTGCTGTGCGCATGCACGCTGACGCCGCGGTCGGCAAAGCGCTTGCCGATCTCCGCCGGCCCATGGGGCTCGCACACCGCCACCTCCGTCAAGCCGCTGAGCGCCTTGACGCAGTCGGGGGTGACCGGCGTGCCGAGCGCGATCAGGCGCGTGACGGTGCCAGGGTCCTCGACCAGCTTGGCGAGTGGGCGGTTGTCGCCGGGCGCGGTGCGGAGGAATTCCACCGGCCCCTGCGCCTGCCACAGCCCGTGCAGATGATCTGCCGTCCACGGCCAGGAGGCCTCGAAGCCGGGGTGCACGGTGATGACGCTGCGCATGGGCACGAATGTGCCCGCGCTTGAGGCGGGTGCCAGCCGGTTCCCGGACGACCATCGGCCATCGCGGATGGACTATCCAACCGCAGAGGACGCAGAGGGCGCAGAGCAGAGAAAGCGAAGATGTTGACGCACCGTGCGTCCGTTCCCTCTGCGCCCTCCGCGCCCTCTGCGGTTGACGCTCTCCTTCGCGGAGCGGGTCAGCCCACGTTGAAGTCCGGCAGGTCGATCCACTCGCCGCCGCGCATCGCCGATTCGTGGGCGAGGATGCCGGTGGCGGTCCAGTTGGCCGAGGTGACCTCGTCGATGCCGGGCTTGCGACCTTCGACGATCGACATCACGAACTCGTGGGTCAGGTGCGGATGGCTGCCGCCGTGGCCGGAGCCCTGCTTGAACGAGAGGTGGCTCTCCGGGCCGTCGTAGACGCTCTTGCCGGTGAACTCGCGGATCGCCGCCGGCAGCTTGTGCGCGTAGTCGCCGATGTCGACGTGGGCCGCTTCCTCTCCGGTGAACACCACCGGCTTGGTGGTGTGTTCGAGCTGCGCCCACTCGAAGGAACGTTTGCTGCCGTAGACGTCGAAGCTCTCGACGTACTGGCGCGCGGTCTCGAACAGCGAGCGCGTCATCTCGCAGCCGATGTCCGAATCGGCCAGTTGGATGTGGGCAGACTCGACGGCGAAAGGGGAGCCGTATTTCAGCGCCAGCTGATCGGCGATGCGGCCGGAGCCGATGCATTGCACACGTTTGGCCAGCTTGCCGGCGAGGCCGAGCATCGGGCCGACACAGTGGGTGGCGTAGTGCATCGGCGGCAGGCCTTCCCAGTAACCGGGCCAGCCGGCCATCTCCTGCTGGTGAGCGGCACGCAGGAACTGGATGCGGCCGAGCTTGCCGCTGTCGAGCAGGTCCTTCACGAAGAAGAATTCACGCGTGTAGTAGGTGGTCTCCATCATCATGTAGTTCTTCTTGGCCCGGCGCTGGGCGCGCACGATGGCCTTGCAGGCCTCGATGCTGGTGGCCATCGGTACGGTGCAGGCGACGTGTTTGCCGGCATCCAGCGCCATGATGCTCTGTTCGGCATGCGCGGGGATCGGCGTATTGATGTGGATCGCGTCCACCTCGGCCTTCTTCAGCATCTCCTCGTAGGAGGTGAAGCGCATCTTCTCCGGAATGCCGAAACGGTCGCCGCACAGCTTGAGCACCTTGGGATCGCGCTGGCAGATGCCGCCGACCGCGGCGTTCGGATGTTTCTGGTAGATCGGGATGAATTCGGAACCGAAGCCCAGCCCGACCAGGCCGACGCGGACCTTCTTGTTGCTGCTGGTCTTGGACGACGACGACTTGGCCATGGCATGCTCCGCCGGGGTGGTGGCGGGATGATGGGCCACTGCCGGACGGCGCGCAATCCGGCAACGTTTGCCCGAAACACCCGCGGCGTTGACGGATTCAGGTGCGGGGACGTCCTCGGCTCTTGCACCGGGGTACGGTACCGCCCCCGTCGTCGCGCTCGCCTCTGCTCAAGGCTTCGCCGCCGGCAGGGTGACCGCCAGCACCCGCGCGGCGCTGCCATCGAGGTTGGTGACCACGATGCGGTGGCGGTTGGTATCGGCGATGTAGAGCAGCGCGCCGTCGGAACTGATGCCGCTGGGTTCATGCATCCCAGGCGTGAGGCCGGTGACGGCCAGGGTGCCGGTGTCGCCGGTCAGCGGATCGACGGTGCGCAGCAGATGGTTGTAGGTGTCGGCGACCACCAGCAGCGGGCCCTTGGGGCCGGCGATGAGTTCGACGCACAGCGGATGCTGGAAACGCGCATCGATGCCGTTGCCATCCTGCTTGCCAAAACCAAAGAGGTCTTTGCTGCCCGCGACCGACACCACCGCGCCGAGCGGATCGATGGGGATGGCGCGGATGGTGCTGTCCTCGGAATCGGCGAGGTAGAGTTTGACGCCGTCGTTCGCCAAGCCGCTGGGCTGCGAGAAGGTCGCCTCCGCCAGTGGGCCGTCGTCGCAGCGCTCGGCGCCAGTGCCGGCGTGCACCGCAATGGTGTCGCCGGCCAGGTCGTAGCGCCAGATCTGGTGATGACCGGCCATGGCGATGTACAACTGGGTGCCGACGCGTTCGACATCCCACGGACTGTTCAGCGCGGCGCCCTTGGCCACGCCGCTGTATTGGCGGTTGCGGCCCTGTTCGCCGGTGCCGGCGAGGGTGCGCACGCTGCCGAGTGTGAGATCGACCGCGCGCAGGGCATGATTCAGACGATCGCAGACGTAGAGCGTCGCGCCGTCGGCGCTCAGGGTCATGCCTTGCGGTTCATGGAATGTGGCCATGGCGAGCGTGCCGTCGTCGAAGCCGGCGCTGCCGCTGCCGATGATGCGCGTGACCGCACCCGCGAGGGTGGTCTCGAGGATGCGGTTGTGCGCGGTGTCGGCTATGAACAGCCGCTTGCCGGCGCCGTCGGCCAGGACCTTGCCGGGGAAGGAGAGCGGACCCTCGGAGAGGTGTTTCTCCGGCGCAAAGGTCAGCGGTTTCTTCGCCAGGGTTCCATCGGCGCGGCCCTTTTCCAGGACCTTGGCGATGGCCTGGTCGAGGATCTCGCGATGGCCCTCACCAGAGATCGAGCCGACTGGCTGGCCGGCGCTGTCGATCAGTACCAGCGTCGGCCACGAGCGCGAGCCGAAGCGCTGCCAGATGGCGAAATCATTGTCCACCGCTACCGGGTGTTCGATGCCGTAGCGTTTCACCGCGGTGCGGATGTTCTCGAGATTCTTCTCCTGGTCGAACTTGCCGGAGTGCACGCCGACCACCACGAAGGGCTGGTCCTTGTACTTCGCCTCCAGGAATTTGAGGTCAGGGATCACGTGGATGCAATTGATGCAGCAGTAGGTCCAGAAATCGACCAGCACCACCTGGCCCTTGAGCTGGTCCAAGGTCAACGGTTCGGCGGTGTTGATCCAGCCCTTGGCGCCGGCGAAGGCATCGCCCGCGCGCAGCCGGTTGGCGGGATCGGCGGCGGGATCCGTTGCTGGTTTGCTACCGGCTTCGCCGGCCTCGAGCGCGGCCAGTGGCCACAGGCTGCACAGGCAGGCCAGGAGGGCGGTGCGGGAGACGGAGCGGGACAGGGTGCGCGGGAAGGTGGACATGGCGGGCAGCGTGCCTCCGTCGGGAGATACGGCCAGCCGTGGCTGGCGTTTCTTCACCAGCCGACCTGGAAGGGTGTGAGCGGGTGGCGACGCAGCGCTGGCGTCAGCCGCGATGCATCGGCCACTTGCCTTCGAACACCGTCGCCGCGGGACCACTCATCACCACCTCTTCGGTGTCGCTCTGCCAGGTGATGTGCAGGTCGCCGCCATTCAGGCGCACGATGGCCTCGCGGCCTGGGATCTGCTCGGCCAGGATGGCGGCGACCACGCTGGCGCAGGCGCCGGTGCCGCAGGCCTGGGTCTCGCCCGCGCCGCGTTCCCAGGTGCGTTGACGCAGCACCGGCAGGCCGCGTTCATCCTCCAGGCGGGCGACGATCTCGAAGTTGGTACGCCGCGGAAAGCGGATGTCGCGTTCGATATGCGGGCCGACGGTGGCGAGCGGGAACTTCTCCACGTCGTCGACAAAACCGACGGCGTGGGGATTGCCCATGCCGACCGCCAGCAGGTGGTGATGGATGCCGCCGACCACTGCGGTCAGCGCCAGGCGTGGGCCTGGGCCGGCGTGTTCGACCGGCACCTGATCGGGGATCAGGCGGGGGCGCCCCATGCCGACGGTGGCGCCGTCGCAGATCTTGCCGCTGCGGTGCAGGGTCACGGTGAGGATGCCGGCGCCGGTCTCGACGTGGAGTTCGCTGCCGCGGACATGGCGATGGTCGTGGGCGAGTTTGGCCAGGCAGCGGATGCCGTTTCCGCACATCTCCGATTCGCTGCCATCGGCGTTGAACATGCGCATGCGCACATCGGCCTTGGCCGATGGAGCCAGCACGATCAGCCCATCTCCGCCGATGCCGGTGTGACGATTGCTCATGGCCTTGGCCAGTTCGACCAATGCGGCGGTGGTCGTAGGCACGCCCTCGTCGCGCAAGGCGTCGAGGTAGACGTAGTCGTTGCCGCAGCCGTGCATCTTGGTGAAAGGGAGGAGGGTTTCTGACGCCATGCGCCGTACCGTGCGGAGGGGTGGCGGGATGGCAACAGATGAGCATCACTGTGTCCGTGGCTTGGCCGTCCTCGAAACGTCAGCTTCCCGCCCACTCGGCTGCTTGATGCGATCGCGGATCATACAGGAGGAAGACCTGGGCAACCAAGCACCTCATGACGGGTATGGTCTCTCGTCATCAGCGGCGTAGCGTGCCGCCCCACCCCAACGTCCCTGGAGTCCACGTGACCTCGATCCTCCGCCGTCCCCTGCACCTGCTGTTGACCGCCGTGGCCACGCTGACTGGAACCATCGCCCATGCGGGTGAAGCACCGTTCGTCTTCGTCAGCGGCTACGGCCCCGAGATCATCTGCTATAGCCTCGACGCGGCGGCCGGTGCGCTGACCGAGGTCAGCCGTTCCCCAGGGGGGACCAATCCGTCGTTCCTGGCCTGGTCACCGGATCACCAGCACCTCTACGCCGTCAACGAGGGCGGCGGCGGCAAGGTGGTGTCCTTCACCATCGCTGCGAGCGACGGCAAGCTGACCAAGACCGGCGAAGGCGCCACCGGCGGCCAGGGACCGTGCCATGTCAGCGTCCATCCCAGCGGCAAATGGGTGTTCGCCGCCAACTACGGCAGCGGTCACGTCGCGGTGCTGCCGGTGCAGGCCGATGGCAGCGTGAAGGATCCCGTGGACGTGCAGCTCGCGGGCAAGAACGCCCACATGGCGATCACCGATCCGGCCGGAAAGCTGCTGCTGGTGCCGTGCCTCGGCTCGGACCACCTGGCGGTCTACGGCATCGCCGCCACCACCGGCAAGCTGACGCCGGTGGCGACGGTGCCGTTGGCCAAGGGGGCGGGACCACGTCACGCGGCTTTCTCCGCCGACCAGAAGCACCTCTACGTCATCAACGAACTGAACAGCACGCTGACCGCCTTCGCCTGCGACCTGGCCAAGGGCACCTTCAGCGAACTCGGCACCGTGCCGACCCTGCCGGCGGGGTTCACCGGCAAGAACTCATGCGCGCACATCGTCATCGCACCGGACGGCAAGACCCTCTACGGCTCCAACCGTGGTCACAACAGCCTGGTGATCTGCCGCATCGATGCCGCCACCGGCAAGCTGACGGTGGTCGGGCATGAGACCGCGGGTGGCGAGATCAACACGCCGCGCAACTTCACCCTCACCCCGGATGGGACCCTGGCGCTGGTGGCTTCGCAGAAGGGCGACCTGGTCAGCATCCTCAAGGTCGATCCCGCCACCGGACTGATGACCAGGATCGGTAGCCAGAAGGTCGGCCCGGGTCCGTCGTTCGTCGGCGTGATGAAGCGCTGAAAGGAGCACCCGGAGTCTGGGGTCCGGGGTCCGGGTAGACGCACGTGTCCGGTGGCGGCGGCGGCAGCGGCCTGGATGGAGCCACCGGCGGTGGCGACACCACCGCCACCACTCTCCGACCCCGGACCGGTGACCCCGCGACCCCGGACCTTCCCACGCGCCCGGGTGCCTTGAGACTGCGCGCCCATGCCTCCCGAGATCCTGCTTGTGCAACCGCCCCGTCGGCGGCGTTGGTGGCGCATCCTGTTGGCGCTGTTCCTGCTCGGCGCGCTGGCACTGGCGGGCGGCATATGGTGGGCGCTGTCGACCAATCAGACCGGGCGGCTGATCAGCCACCTCTTCGGTCAACGGCTGCCGGCCTACCTCGAGATCGATCGCAGCGATTACACCGGCGTCGAGGAACTGGTGCTGACGGGGGTGCGCCTGCGTTCGGCCCCTGGGGTCGTGCCGGCGGTGACCGTGCAACGCATCGTGATCAGCGGCGAGCTGTGGAAGGGCGAGGTCGATCGCATCCGCATCGAAGGCATGTGGCTGGATGCCACCACCGCGTCGGTACGTTTCCTCCACCACATGATCCAGGTCGAGGCCGCCATGCCGCTCTCGGTCAATCCGCGACAGATACGCATGACGTTCACCGGTGGCGTGCGCGTCAACGGTGAGGTCGCCATCGATGATGCGCAGGTCGAGGTCGTCAGCACCGGCCCGCAGATCGCCGTCAAGGGCACTGCTCAGTACGGAGGACAACCGATCGCCGTGCACGTCGACAGCAAGGGCGCCGGCGACCAGCTTTCCTATCAGATCCATCTGCTCGAAGGGCGCCTGCCGATCTGGCGCAGTTGCGACTGGTTGTCGTCCCTGGAGCTGATGCCGGTGCTGGAGCAGGGTGCCCGTCCGTGGGTTCCTGAATTCGCCGACCTGACAGGCACCGTGGTGATCGCGGATCACGACTGGGAGCATTTCACCGGCGAGGCGCGGGCGCGCTGGGACAGCGGACGCGGACAGGGTGGATTGCAGATCGATCGGCGTTTCATCCGTCTGAGCAAGGTGGTCATCCGTGATGACGGCCTTGGTACCATGGATGGTCAAGCGGTGATCGATACCGAGGGCAACACGGTCCAGGTCAGCGCCACCTCCTGGTCGCCTGGACCGCGTCTGCCCATCCCCGAGGTGGTGCCCACGACGGCGATCCTCGCGGCCATGCCACGGGCGCAGCTCGATGCCCGGCTGGTGGACCACCACTGGAACCTGGCGTTGCAGATCGCCGGCACTGGCCAGGCGACGCTGACCTGGCCCGCGGGCGGTCCTCTGCGCATCGCCGCCAAGGGCGTCGCGCTGCCTTTACTGCAGCCCTTCCTGCCGGTGGAACTGACGCTGGCGGCCGGCAATGCCAATGACCTGAACGCCGAGGTCGGAGCCGACGGCCTGCGCCAGGTCAGCGCCACGCTGCAGCAGGCACGGGTGCTGTGGCAGGGGTGGGCCCTTGGCAGTCTCGATGGCCACGTCGTGCTGCGGGTGGTGCCGAGCGGCATCGATCTCGATGTGACCATGCCGGTGCTGGGCAAGGCGACCTGGCGTGCGGCGCCGGTGGGAGGCGCGCTGGCCTTGGAGATCACCTCGGCTGAAGCCGTGGTGGTGCGCCTCAAGGGACCGCAGGCGCTGCCGGATCTCACCGGTGCCCTGCGCCTGGATGCGCAGGTCCAGCAGCGCGACCAGGTGCTGTTGGCGGACATCAGCCGGCTGCGCCTGGACGACCTCGGCATCACCGACGTGCTGCGCAAACTCGACAGCGAATTGTCGGGCACCGTACGTCTGCATGGGACGCGGCTGGATGCCCACCTGCTCGGGCGCATCACCAGCGGCGCGCTGCGCCTGCCTGGGGAGTGGCGTGATCTGGCGCGACGTCGTCCGAGCTTCAACGCCGAGATCACCATCGGTAATGGCGTGCTGCTGGCCGAGAAGATCCTGGTGCGCGCGACCGATGCCACCGGCCAGCCACTGATCGACGGCTACAGTGCCGGTCTGCGCGGACGTTTCTCCCTCAGCGAGCTGACCGGCACGGTGATCGGCGTGGTCGACCATGCCGATCTCGGTTGGATCAACACCTTCATCCCGATCGCCGATGGGGTGTTCGGTGGTGAGGGCGCGGTGACCTTCACCGCCAACCTCGTCCACAACGGCATCGACAGCATCGAAGGCCATTTCCTTCCGCTCGATGCCCATCTCCATCTCGGACAGTTCCTCGCCGCCACCGGCATCAAGGGGGCGGTGAAATTCCGGCTGGCGCGACCGACGACGACGCCGTTGAAATGACCAGGTGCTGATCGCCTGTCTCCGTACGGTGACGGCGAGCGGCAGAAGGTTTGATGCGGTGCAGTTGAAGCATGTGGTGACGGACATAGGACCTCATCACCTCGTACGAAAGGCCACATGCTCCAGCAGCTCGACAATGAAGCGGACATCGATGCCTTGATGAC
>JANPIY010000033.1:0-3416 GCA_031425255.1 Planctomycetota bacterium | reverse complement strand
GACGGATGATCAGTCTCTTTTTTCAACATTTGTCTCCGGACGGATGACGGCGGTAGTCGGCGTTCGCCGTTCGCCGTTCGCCGTTCGCCTTTCGCCATTCGCCGTTCGCCGTTCGCCATTCGCCGTTCGCCGTTCGCCAGTCGCCGTTCGCCGGCCGTTGGCGGCGAGCGCATCGAGATACGGGGGGACCACCGAGCCTGGCCGCTCAGATCGGGGAGAAGCCGAGATCTGAGAAGCCGAGATCGCCGACGGCACCGTGCTGTACAAGGATGTGGAGTCGGCCAGCCGTCGTGTGCTGAGTGGGAACCCTTGCCCAGGTGCTGCCTTATCGCACAGCATGCCCTCCTGTCGCCGTCCCGCTGTCCATCTGGGTATCCCGAACCCCCTGGTAGGTTTGCCCGCGGTCGTAGCATCCCCGCGCATGCCACGACTGGTCTATGATGCGAAAGAGTTCCCGTTGAGCGGTGCCGAACTGGTGCTGGGACGCCACCGCGATTGCTCCATCCCCATCGATGACGGCAAGGCCAGTCGCCGGCACTGCCGGGTCTTCAGCAAACCCGATGGCACGGTGTGGGTCGAGGATCTCGAATCGGCCAACGGCACCGAGGTGAATGACGGCGAGATCTTCTCCCCCCGCAAGCTGGTCGACGGCGATCTGATCATCATCGGCAAGGCCAAGATCCGTTTCCTGGGCGACACCGTGGAGACCACCCCGGCCAATGGCGTCACCGTCATGCAGGCGGATCCCAAGGAACTGCTCGACCGGCTGGTGGGTGGGTGCCGCCTCACCGCGGTCATCGCCGCCGGTCATTCCGGTACGGTCTACCGCGCCAAGCAGCTCAGCCTCGGTCGCGAGGTCGCGGTTAAGATCTTCAAGTCCGAGCTGCTGAAACGCGATGCCGGCTTCGCCGAGCGGTTCCTTACCGAGGCCCGCCGTGCCGGCAGCGTGATGCATCCCAACGTGGTACAGATCCACGAGTGCGGGCACGATGACGGCCTGTTGTGGTACTGTATGGAGCTGGTCGAAGGCGACACCCTTGAAGACCTCATCACCCGCGACGGTCGCCTCGAGCCGGCCATGGCGCTGCTCATCAGCGAACAGGCGGCGACCGCCTTGCAGGCGGCGCACACCAAGGGTGTCCTGCATGGCGATGTGAACCCAGGCAATCTGATGCTGGCCAATGAGGGCAAGCTCAAGCTGCTCGATCTCGGTCTGGTGCGGGTGCTGAACTCCGGCCGCATGAGCGGGGGCAAGAAACGGGTCATCGGCAACCCGTGGTACATGAGCCCCGAACGCGCCAAGGGCGAGGACGGGACGGCGCAGAGCGACATCTACAGCCTCGGCTGCGTGCTCTTCCATCTCCTCACCGGCCATCCGCCGTTCGATGACGACAGCCCGAAGGCGATCCTCCAGGCCCAGCTCGAACAACCCATCCCCAACGCCATCGACACCGTCCCAGGCCTGCCGAAGAAGATCGACGAACTGCTGCACGGCATGTTGTCGAAGAATCCCGCCTGGCGTCATGCGAGCATGGACGAGGTCGTGCCGGAGCTGCGCGCGGCCCGTGAAGCCCTGCCCAAGGGCCAGGCCAAGGCGCCGCCCAAGGCCAACCCCAGGAACGGCAACCCCACTCCCGCGCGCTCTTCGCCCTCCGCGGTCGACCACGCCGCCCAGGTCGCGGTCAATCTCGATCGCGCGCAGGTGCGCGCCGAACGGGCCCAGCAGCACGGCGTGCGCAACCTGGTGGTGCTGGTGGTGCTGGTGCTGGTGCTCGGCATCGCCTACCGCTTCAGTGGCGTCTCCTTCGGCGTCCTGATCGACAACGTGAACCACAAGTCCGGCACCATCGCCGGTCCCTTCAACGAGCCCATCGCGGCGCCGGAGCCGGGTGATGTCCGGGCGACGGGAGCGACCGCGTCGGTGGCTCCGCCATCCGCCGGCAACGCCGTCACCGAGCGTTGGAAGGCTGCCCAGCGCGAGGTCGATGCGCTGGTGAAACAGGCCAACTGGGGAGCGGCGGAACTGCGGCTCGCCAGCGTCGGCGACGAGCTGAAGGGCCAGGCCGGGGCCGCGGCGATCAGCGAGGCCCACCGTTTGAAAGGAGCCCAGCTGCACCTCGATGGCCTGGCCTGGTATCGCGCCCAGATCGCGGCCTTGCCGGATGCCACCACCGCCGCCAACGTCGCCCCGCGGCTCGCCCGCCTCAGCGAGCTGCGCGACAGTGCGCTGGCGATCAACCGCGGCGACGCCGAGAGCCGCTACCAGGAATTGGTGACGCGCCTCGACCAGCAGCTCAAGTCGGCGCGACGCCAGGCGCGCCTGGCGATCGAGGCCGGCAAACCCGAGACCGTGCCGGCGGTGGCCAATCAACTCGAACCGTGGTTCCTCGGTACACCGCTGGTCGGGGTCCATCGCCAATTCAGCGCCCTCGCCAGTGCGACCGCGGCGGCCAAGCCGCTGTGGCGCGCCGACTGGCCGGCGACGCGCGAAGCGTTGCTGCTGGCCAAGGGCGAAGCCGCCCTCGCCGCCGGCGCGGTGCTGCTCCTGACCGGTTCTCCCGACGAGGCGCGCACCCTGCTGATGGCCGATCCGGTCATCGCCCAGGGTCCACTGCTGCGCCGCCGCGAGGCGTTGTTCGGCCGCGAGGCGGCGATCCTGTCGTTCAGCGATCTCGGCGATCTCCAATACATCGAGACCCTGCAGGGCGACGTCCGGCTGCAGGACAACGCGCTCACGGGGGTGGCCAAGGAGGCCTGTGGCGTGGCCATCACCGTGCCGGTGGGCGGGGCCAACTGGAGTGCCGGGCTGTTGCTGAAGCTCGGTCAGGGCGCCGGCCAGGTAGTGATCAGCTGCGTCAAGGCCGAGGTCCCGGAATTCGTCCTGCGCATCGAGAGCGACAAGCTGGTGCTGAAGATCCATTCCGCCGCGGGCTGGGAGAACAGCGATCCGCCGCGTCCAGCGGGTGCCTTGAAGCTGCGCCTGGCCTGTCGCGCCAACACCTTGCAGGTCCTGGTCAACAACCAGGTCATCAGCGAAACCAAGAACGCCCGCATCCCCGCCGGCAGCCAACTGCGTTTCGAGGTCGCCGATCTGGCGTGGGTGCTCGACGATGTGCAGGTGGTGGGGGAATGAGCGGGTCCGGGGTCCGGGGAACTCGCGGCGATCAGCCGGATCAGAAAAGCCGGAAGCTGGGTGCTGGGCGCCGGGCGCTGGAAGCTGGCAGTGAAGCGCGGGGAACTGGTAGTCGGAAAACGGCCATGAGCGCCCAGCGCCCAGCGCCCAGCACCCAGCGCCCAGCGCCCAGCTCTCGGTCCCCGATGCTCGACGCCGAGGTTCCAGTTGGCGGTGCCCGACGCCTTCCCGCAATCGCCATCACCATCGGCGATCCCGCGGGCATCGGTCCGGAGATCGCGCT
>JANPIY010000032.1:0-3049 GCA_031425255.1 Planctomycetota bacterium | reverse complement strand
CCTGGGCCGCGGGTGGCCAGGTCGGCCTCGGCGATGGCCATGCCGTCGTCGTGCTCGACCAGCACGCGCAAGCGTTCCAGCGCCTCGGCCGGGCCGTCCTGGGTGTGGAACAGCAGCGCCAGCCCTGCGCGTTCCCCGCGTCCCAGCCGCCCACGCAGCTGGTGCAGTTGGGCCAGGCCGAAGCGTTCGGCGTCGAGCACGATCAGCAGCGTCGCCGCCGGCACGTCGATGCCGACCTCGACCACCGTGGTACTGACCAGGACGCGCGTGCGACCGGCGGCGAAGTCGGCCATCAGCGCCAGCTTCTGGGCTTCGGCCAGGGCCCCGTGCAGCACGCCGACGGCCACCGGCGCCACCGCGCGGGCGAGGTGGGCGGCGACGCGTGCGACATCGGCGGCGGTGACGCGTTCGCTGGCCTCGCGCAGCGGACAGATGACGAAGACCTCGCCGCCATCGGCGAGCGCCTGCGCCACCACACCATCGAGCTGCGTCAGCTTGCTGAAGGCCATCAGCCGGGTGGTCACCGGCGCGCGGCCGGGCGGCCGGCCCGCGATGCGCGAGACCGCGAGATCGCCGAAGGCGGTCAGCGCCAGCGTGCGCGGAATGGGAGTGGCGGTCATCAGCAGCAGGTCCGGTTGCCAGCCCTGGGCCGCGGTCGCCCGGGCGATCAGCGTGCCGCGCTGTTCGACCCCGAACTTGTGCTGCTCGTCGATCACCAGCAGGCCGAGGGTCTTGAGCTGGACCGCGTCCTCGAGCAGCGCGTGGGTGCCGATGAGGATGCTGAGGGTGCCGTCGGCGGCGCCGGCGAGGACGGCCGCGCGTTCCTCGCTGGTGGAACCGCTGCTCAGCAGCGCGGTGTGCACCCGCGTGCCGGCCAGGCAGCGGCCGATGAAGGCGGCGTGCTGGTGCGCCAGCACCGCGGTCGGCGCCAGCAGCACCGCCTGTCCGCCGTCGGCCACCACCGCCAGCATCGCCAGCAAGGCGACTGCGGTCTTGCCGCTGCCGACGTCGCCGTTCAGCAGGCGGTACATCGGCGTCACCGCCTGGAGGTCGCCGCGGATCTCCGTCACCACCTGCTGCTGCCCTGGGGTCAGCGCGAACGGCAGGGGCGCGAGCGCGCGCTGGTGGATCTGCTCGCTCCAGCTCCACGCCCGGCCCGCGACGCCCGTCAGCCGCGCCCGGCGTTCCTGCATGCCCCAGGCCAGGGCCAGCAGTTCACGCGCTGCCAGCAGGCGGCGGGCGCGCGCATGCGCGGCGGCATCCGCGGGCCGGTGGAGGTCGCGCAGCGCCGCCTGGTAGGTCGCGTCCGCCAACTCGCCGGCGGGATCCGCAACGGTGGCGAGGTGTTCGTCGAGGCAGGTGTCGGCCAGCTCGCGCATGGTGCGTTCGCTGACCCCTTCCGGCGCGCGGTAGACGACGCGGCAGGCGGGTTCTTCCGGCAACACCTGCGTCGCGCCGCCGGGCAGGTGGACGAAGGCGGGATGCAGCAGCAGCCCGACCTTGGCCTCGTCGCTGCGGCCCTCCCACAGGAACCATTCCCCCGGGACGAGGTGCCGGCGCAGATAGCCGGCGTTGAAGAAACGCGCCACCAGGGCCATGCCGTCGGCGCGTTCGAGCTTGGCCTCGACACCGACCCCACGCCCGCGTCCGAAGGTCGGCCGCGCCGACACCACCCGCGCCCGCACGCGCAGCGCGCAGCCACTCGGCAGCGGACCGCGATCGATCAGCGGCGGCGGCGGCCCGATCAGTTTCGGCACCGCGTGCAAGACGTCCCACACCGTCTCCAGCCCCATCGCCGCCAGGGCCTGCGCCCGCGCCGGCCCGATGCCGCGCAGGAAACGCAGCGACTGCTCGTGAGCGGGGAGGGGAGCGGTCATCGGCGGGGATGGTTGAATTCCTCGCACTACGCGCAATGGCGTCGCCGCAGGGCAGACCACTGCCAGCGATGTGCGTGACGCCGGGTCTCGTGATGGCGGGCCGAGGGGATGACAGGCTCCGCACGCGCCGTCATCTTCGCGCCATGCTCCCCGCCAGCGTCTCCTCCCGGCCAGGGGGCCGGCTGATGCCGTGGCTCCTGGCGCTGCTGGCGGGCGTCATCGGCATCCTTGGCGTGGGCGCGCTGCTGCTGTGGTTCTGGCTTCCGCATCGCGCGCCCATGTGGGTGGCCCGGCATTCCCCGTGGCTGGAACCGGCGCTGCGCGCCATCGCCAGCGGCGAGGACCTCACTGATCGCGAGCTCCTCATCAGAGGCATCGAGCTCGGGCGGCGGCAGGTGGTCATCGACCGGCTGCCGTCCTTCGGCGATGGTTACCTGCTGGCCCTCGGCAGCGCCTTGCGGGCACGCGAGGCCGCCCTCCGCCGTGCGGCCCTGAGCGTGATGGCCGCGCTGCGCGAGGAATGGAAGGCCGGCCCCAAACCACTCGCGGAGATCGCCAGGTTGGCGACGCAGGACGAGGACGACCAGGTACGCCTGTGGGGTTTCCATGCCCTGGAGCACGAGGTCGATGGCGGAACGCAGGCCGCCCGCCGCATCGGCATGGGCGACCGTATCTGGGAGGTACGTCAGATGGTGGTCGCCGGGCTCGACCCTCGGCTCGACGCCAACCACCTGCCCCTGCTGCTCGCCGCCCTGCACGACCCCGAAGAGCAGGTTGCGACCACCGCGGCGAGGCGCTGCGCGCTGCTCAAGCAACACGAAGCGGTACCGGCACTGATCGCTGCCCTGGAGCGGGACGACCGGGCAGCGGCACGTCCGACGATCATCCTGGCGCTCACCACGCTCGAGGCGGTGGAGGCGGTGCCGGCGCTGACCCGGGTGGCGCGCAGCCGGCACGCCGATCTGGCGGCGCAGGCCATCGATGCCTTGGGGATGATCGCCAGACCGGTCGCCAGCGACGTGCTCATCGGACTCCTGCAGAAGGGCGAACCGCTGACCCGCGCCTACGCCGCCTACATGCTGGGAAAACTCGGTGACGCACAGGCGATCACGTCGCTCCTGCGCGCCCTGGATGACCCCGACCCCTTGCTGGTCGGGCACGTGATCGTGGCT
>JANPIY010000031.1:0-1716 GCA_031425255.1 Planctomycetota bacterium | reverse complement strand
GCCCGCCTCATCGCATCTCGAGCCGGCTGGCAGCCGGCGGTCAATGCTGTTTAGCTAACGCAACGAAGAGGGAGGAAAGGCATAGCCACAGAGCTCACAAAGAGCACAGAGCTGGAGAATTGCCCCTCTCTGTGCTCTCTGAGGGCTCTGTGGCTGGTTGTCCTTCTCCTGACTTTAGGATTCGGCCTTGGCTAAACGGCATTGAGCCGGCGGTCCCAGGGAGCAAGGCTATCCATGATTGACGCCCCACTGCTCTCCATCGCTGGCCTACGCAAAGCCTTCACCCTGCATGAACGCGGGATGACGCTCTCGGCGGTGGTCGGGTGCTCGTTCGACGTGCGTCCGGGCACCCTCACCGCGCTGGTCGGACCCAGCGGGGCCGGCAAGTCGTCGGTGCTGTCGTGTATCTACCGGACCTACCGCCCGAGTGGCGGGCGCATCCTGCTCACCACCGTGGATGGCCAGGTGGACCTCGCCCACGCGGATGACCGCGCCATTTTACGCCTGCGCGCTTCGCATCTCGCCTTCGTCACCCAGTTCCTGCGCTGCCTGCCGCGCCAGCCGGCACTCGAGGTGGTGGCGGAACCGGCGCTCCAGGCGCTGGGCAGGGCGGCGGCCCACGAACGCGCCGCCGGATTGCTGGAACGCCTGGGCGTGCCGCGCCACCTGTGGTCGTTGCCGCCGGCGACGTTCTCCGGCGGCGAGAAGCAGCGCGTCAATCTCGCGCGCGGCTTCTGCGCCGATGCCCCGCTGCTGCTGCTGGATGAACCGACCGCCAGCCTGGATCCGGGGTCGCGGGAACGGGTGGTCGAGCTCATCCGCCAGACCCGTGACGCCGGCACCGCCATTGTCGCGGTCTTCCATGACGCCGACCTCGTCCACCGCCTCGCCGATCACACCGTCACGCTGGAAGCAGCCGCATGCTGACCTCGCCCGCCCTCATCCACCTCACCAACGCCTGGGTGGTCACCAGCGACACCGTGCAGGAGCAGAGCAGCGTGACCATCCGCGATGGTTTCATCATCGCGGTCGGGGGCGCCTGTCCGCAAGCGGCAGCCGAGATCGATGTGGGCGGGCAGTTGCTGATGCCCGGCATCGTCGACCTGCATTGCGACGCGATCGAAAAGGAAGTCGAACCGCGCCCGCGGGTGGCCTTTCCCCTGCCCTTCGCGGTGACCCAGTGCGACCGCCGCAATGCCGCCGCCGGAATCACCACCATCTACCACAGCATCTCCTTCGCCTCGGGCGAACTGGGCGTCCGCAACGTCACCACCGCGGGGGAGCTGGTGCGGGCCATCCGGGCGCACAATCCGCACGCGCTGGTCGACAACCGCACCCACTGCCGGTTCGAGGTCACCGACGGCGATGCGGCACCGGTGATCGCCGCCCTGATCGACGATGACATGGTCGATCTGCTGTCGCTGATGGACCATAGCCCAGGGCAGGGGCAGTTCCGCCTGCCCGAGGACTACATCGCCTACCTCGGTCGCACCTACCACATCCCCGCAGCGGAAGCGGCGGTCATCACCCAGCGCAAACTCGCCGGCCGGGCGCCGGCGTGGGAACGCGCGCGCGTGTTGGCGCACACCGCCAGCGGCGCCGGCGTGCCCATCGCCAGCCACGACGACGACAGTCCGGCCCGGGTGGCCGAGATGATCGCCATGGGCGTCAGCATCAGCGAATTCCCCACCGATATCGCCACCGCGCGCGCCGCGC
>JANPIY010000030.1:0-5445 GCA_031425255.1 Planctomycetota bacterium | reverse complement strand
CTGCACGGCACCTATGCTCGCGACCCTCGGCACCATGCCGACCCACCCTGAGCTGTTCGGCTTCGAGGTGAAATGGGACGGGTATCGGGCGATGGCGCGGTGGGATGGCCGCAGTTTCAAGCTGTGCAGCCGTAATGGCATTGATCTGTCTCCACGCTTCCCCGAGGTGACTCCACTGGCCAAAACCTTGGCCCACACAGCCCTGCTCGATGGCGAACTGGTGGCGCTCGATCGGGATGGCCACCCCAATTTCAGTGCCCTGCAGACGCGCATGCCGCAGGTCCACGCCGTGCAGAGTGGTCGCCGTTGGGATCCCAAGCTGCATACGCTGGCCTACATGATCTTCGATGTGCTGCATTACGACCACCGGTCGACCGTGACCATGCCCTACACCGAGCGCCGCACCTTGTTGGAGTCATTGGCGCTGCATGGTCCCGCGTGGCAGACACCACCGATGCATCCCGATGGGGGAGCCCTGCTCGCGCTGATGCGGCGGAGTGGACAGGAGGGCATCATCGCCAAACGCTTGAGCAGCTGGTATCGCATCGGTCGACGTTCGCCCGATTGGCTCAAAGTGAAGATCAGTCTGAGCGAGGAGTTCGTGGTCGTCGGCTGGTGGTCCAGCGGCAAACACGGCCTGAGCTCGTTGTTGCTCGGATATCACCGCAGTGCTGCCAACGCCGCCCACGACGCGCCGCTGATCTATTGCGGCAAGGTCGGCACGGGTTTCAGCGAGATCGACCGTGTCCGCCTCGAACGCGCGCTGAAGAAGCTCGCGGTAGCGACTCCGCCCGTCACCGGCGATCTGCCCCGTGCCGCTGGCATCACCTGGTGCCGACCTGCGCTGGTGGCCCAGGTACGCTACAGCGAATGGACCCATGACGGTGCCTTGCGGCACCCAGCATTCCTGGGCCTGCGCAGCGACAAGATGCCGCACGATGTCATCCACCATCCCAACCTCGGATGACCGCCATGACCACCATCAGCGCCGGCCGCGTCACGCTCCCCGTCACCAACCTCGACAAGGTCTTCTATCCCGCCAACGGCTTCACCAAGGGCGATGTGTTGGCGTATTATGAGGCCATCGCACCGCTGATGCTGCCGCATCTCGCCAAGCGTCCGGTAACCGTGAAGCGGTATCCCGATGGCGTCGACGGCCTGTTCTTCTACGAGAAACGCTGCCCCGACCCGCATCCTCCCTGGGTCCATCAGGCGACGGTGGCAAGCGACACACACGGCTCGATCACCTTCTGCGTCATCGACAACCTTGCGACCCTGCTGTGGCAGGCCAACCGCGCTGCGCTCGAGTTCCATACCTACCTCTATCGCGATCGACACGAGGATCAGCCCACCATGCTGGTATTCGATCTCGATCCGGGGCCACCGGCCACGCTGCTCGACTGCCTGGACATCGCCCAACTGGTGCGCGCGGTGATTGAGGACCAGGGCCTCAAGGTCTTCGCCAAAACCAGCGGGGGGAAGGGGCTCCACCTGGGCGTGCCGCTGCAGGGTGCGACCTTCCTGCAGGTCAAGACCTTCGCGCACACCCTCGCCGATCTGCTCGCCCGCGAGGAGCCCCGCCGGGTCGTCAGTCGCATGGCCAAGGTCGAGCGTACCGGCCGGGTGTTGATCGACTGGAGCCAGAACGATCACGGCAAGACCACCGTTTGCGCATATTCGCTGCGCGCTGGCGTCGAGCCGACCGCCTCGACGCCGGTGACGTGGGAAGAGATCGCGCAGGCCCAGCGGAAACGTCGGCCCGAGCTGCTGCGTTTCCACGCCACCGAGGTGGTCAAGCGCGTCGCTGAGGTGGGTGATCTGTTCGCGCCAACCCTGACGCTTCGTCAGAAACTGCCCCGTCACGCCCTGCAGTCCTCGTGATCTGCTCGGATGTGATTGCAGAATGAATGTCCCAGGGAGACCGTTCCATGCCACGCGCCCCCTCGCCTCGCCAACGGAGCACCGCCGATCCGTTGAACGCTTATCGCCATAAACGTGACCTGACCACGAGTCCGGAGCCGCCGGGTGTGGTGGCGCGGCGACGTGGTTCGAACCTCTATTTCTGCATCCAGAAACACCTCGCCAGCCATCTGCATTATGATTTTCGTCTGGAGCACCGTGGCGTCCTGCTGTCATGGGCGATACCGAAAGGGCCGTCTCGCGATCCAGCGGTCAAACGACTGGCGATGCAGGTGGAGGATCATCCGCTCGCTTACGGCAGCTTCGAAGGGGTCATTCCCCACGGTTATGGAGCCGGGATCGTCGTGCTGTGGGATCGTGGTGTCTGGCAGCCCCTGGTCGATGACGTGGATGTCGCGCTGGCGGCCGGCAACCTGCCCTTCTTGTTATTGGCGGAAAAACTCAAGGGTGCCTGGACCCTCATACGAGCCAGTCGGGTCGGCCGTACGGGGTGGCTGCTGGTCAAGAAGCGTGACCAATGGGCCAGTGATGATGACATCACCAGCAGCGCACCTGGCAGCGTGGCCAGCGAGGGTGATTTCGCAGAGATCCTCGCACGCCAAGCCGAAGATCCCTGGGTCGAAAAACCGCCCGTGGTGGGTGGGGAGACTGGGGCCTTGTTCCGCACGGTACGCGCTGCGGCACAGCGGCTGCGGATCGCCCAGCCAGCGCCAACTCGCCGCCGGAAGCCGTCTTCAGCGCCCACCGACCACGGTCGGATTTCCTGAATGTATGGAAAAATGGGAGACGGATGACTCGACCCGAACGTTGATGAACACCAACCGGCCACCAACAGCATGGGCCTCCCTGAACGACCGCCGCGTCTCGTTCCACTGCCCAGAGGCAGGTCGCTTCGCGTGGTGTCCGGTGTGGCACCATCCGTCTCCCACCAAGAAGTGAGCAAGCCCTGTGCCACAGCGCGTGGAGCTCAGCGCATGTTCGCGATTAAATCCTGACGCTGGATGTTCAGGGGTGCAGTAATCGAGGGTTGGTGCTGTGGGCACCGATGACATTGGTGGCACGGCCGTTGCTGACTCGCTCATCCGGCGTCGCCTGCCGCAGCCCGGACGCATCAGCAGTCATCCGTCTCGCCAACGTGAGATCCCACCATGAACCTCTTGCCTACGACGATGATGATGTGCGGTGTCTGGTGCGCGCTGATGACCACCGGCTGCGGCAACGATGACCCTCAGCCGCCATCTGCTCCTCCCGCAACTCCCTTCACCGCTCCGAGTGGGCCGCATCTGCGGGCGGCGATTTCCGCAGAACGCAGCGCCAGGGGATGGATAGACCCTGATGTGGGGTACCAGCGATGATCATCTCGTGCGGGGCACGCCTATCACGTCTTACGCAACGGGTAGTCCGTCAGGCTCCGCTGCTGCTCGCGCTTGCGCTGATCGTGGCCTGTGGCCGAGAACGCGACTCCGCTTTCAGCCAGCAGCCGACGCCCGATCTTGCCGTGACCACGTTGGAAGCGCCTGATATCGAACGTGTCGCGATCGCCATGCAGCTCCAAGGATTGATCCAGCTCGGTGGCGAGATGACCACCGATCGCTCCCTATCTGAGCCGGTGAGGTCGCTCCTCGAGGTCATCCGTGATCAACAAATCTCTCGTGGGCGCGACCTCGACGCCCTCGTGCGGCTGAAACATGCGCCTGCTCCTGACCACCTCGGAAAGGAGCATAGCCGCTGGCTCGAAGAACTCCGCGCTGCCACAGACGCTTCCATGCCGCGTGCCGTTCTGCGATTTCACCAGGCCGTCCATAAGGAGTTCTTCCGTCTCATGCGCGAGACCGCGGATGAATCGACCGATGTGGATGCCCGGGCCTTCGCCCAGCGGCGGCTCCCTGGAATCACCAGCACTCTGCGCCTCATCACCCAGGTCAGTGACCAGACGCCCTGACGGCGAAGGAAGTCATCATGAGGGGTCTGCGTGAATGGACTGGAACGATCACGTCGTGGGCGCTGGGCCGGCGCGGGCGTTGGCGTCAGGTGCTGCTCTGGACGGTCGTCGCGCTGGTCTGCATCCGTCTGTTGGCCCCGGTGATATTGGTTCGAATCGCCAACGCCACGCTGGCGGAGGGCGAAGAGGTGCGGGGATCACTCGATGATCTCTCATTCTCACTGCTGGCCTGCAACTACACCGTCCATGGGCTGCGGCTGCGCAATCGCCACGACGATGGTCAATGGCGACCCTTGCTCGACATTGGTCAGGCCCGCTGTGATCTGGAATGGGGGCCGTTGCTGACCGGGTCGCTGGTCGGCGACGTGACCGTCTCACGAGCGGTCTTCCACGTGTTCGCCAAACCCACCTCACCCAAGGAGCCCCCCTCGACATCCGAACCCAAGCCGCCGCGTACCGAACCAGCGTCCCCCCCATGGAGCGGGCCCGTACGCACGGTGGTGCGCGCCCGCTTGAATGCCGTGACGCTCACGGACGGGGAGGTGCGCTTCCGGGATGAGAAACGCGGAATCAGCGGCCAGCTCGATGGCATTCAGGCCTGGATCGGGGAACTCAATATTCCCAAACCCGCACTCACTCATCGCTCGCCCTTCCACCTCGATGCGCGCACCCCAGGACAAGGAGCGCTGCGTCTGGATGGTGAAGCCGATCTTCTGGCAGCTGCACCGACTTTCCTGGTGCGAGCGAAACTCGAAGGCATGCGACTGCCGGAGTTGAATCCCATCGCCGCGCGCCTCGGCAGCCTAGCCTTCGCGTCTGGTACGTTTTCCGGTTACGCTGAGGTCGTCGGGGACGGGCGTCGCCTGGGCGGATATCTGAAGGTGCTGTTCCATCACCTCGAACTTTCCACCTTCGGTGAGGAGGCGCCCGGTAAAGGTACCGGCGCATTCTGGGCCATGCTCATCGGCGCCGCCCTGGACATCCTGGAGAATACTGAGGAACGTCAGCATGCTGCCCGCATCCCCTTGACGGGCGCCCTCATCGACCCCGATACCGATATCTGGACGGCGATCGGCACCGCTCTGACGAATGCTTTTGTCAATGCCTTGGCCCCAGGATTTGAGCGTCCGGCGGATAAGTGAACGACGCTGAGATGGGTGGCGGATATCGTTTCTCGCCAGCCTTTGAATGCGCGAGGCAGGATCGTTCAAGATCATCCGTCATGAGGTCTCGCTCCTTGCATCGCGCAGACCCCGGTAAACAGGAGCGGTGATGCATCCAGAGAAACCGTGATTCTCGAACAAAGCTGGTTACGAAGTGTGCGAATCAACTCGCGGTCGGTCGAGCACGAGCCGCAACTCCTTAAGGAACAATAGGTTCTGGCAGCAGTGGAGCATTGGATTGCTGACCCGATAGGCTTACGGCGTGGCGCCCTTGAAATCTTGGCTGGCATGGGCGTCGCTCAACCCAGAGCCAGGACTCCACACATGCGCACCTGTCACCTTTTGTTCATCTGCATGTTGGGATACGGGATGGCCCTCGCGTCGGATGGCGCATCCCGGGTGGCCGTGGTGCAGATCCCT
>JANPIY010000029.1:0-2086 GCA_031425255.1 Planctomycetota bacterium | reverse complement strand
CGCCGACGACCTGCGTGACGGCATCGCCGCGATCGAACGCTACCTGCTGGCCAGCCTCGAGCTCGATGGCGCCAACGGCAACGGACCAGGCGAGGTCGCCGCCAGCCGCCAGCTCGACCTGCCGCGGTTCGCCGCCTGGCTCGCGCACCTCGCTGCCGTCGCCGATGATCCGCGCGATCCGTTCCATGCGTGGGGTCGGCTGATGCGTCTGCCCGCGGGTGAGCGCGCCGCTGCGGTGGCGAAGATCCAGGACGAGGTCGCCGCCCACCAGCAGGCCAGCGTCGAGCGCTGGACCAAGGAACTGGCTGCGACCACCGTGCTGGTCGATTATCGCAGTCCCAAGGAACCCTGGTTGCCCGATGGGGTCGCCTTCGGGGCCAAGGCGATCGCGGCCGGCGGTCTGCGTTTCGGTGCCGACCCCGCGCGGCCGGAGCTGCACATCAGCGATCGCGCCGCCGCCTGGTTCGACCCACTGTGGCAACGCCTGACGGTCGGCCCTGACAGCGCGACCGATCCCGCCGACCTCGCCATGCCGCGCGCCGGGCGCACCCTGCGCACGCGCACCATCGACCTGGGCGAGGGCGCGGTCCACGTGCTGATGCGCGGCAAGGGCGTGCTCTACGCCGCGGTCGGCGCGCATACCCTGATCGATGGCCCGCTGCACCGGGCGCTGGTGCGGCGCGTCGACGGCAAGAAGGATGGGTGGCGCTGGGAGCGGCTCGATCTCCAGGCCTACCCAGGGCACCGCTGCCACCTCGAATTCACCGCCGACAGCGCCGACTTCGCCGTGGCGATGGTCGTACAGGGCGCGCAGCCGCCGACCCTGCCGGTGCTGGCGCCGATCACCACCCCCGCGAGCGGACTGCCGGCTTTCGCCAGCGCCCACCGCGCGGCCTTCGCCGCGGCGCTGAAGGCCCCAGCGGGCGACGAGGCCGCTGCGCCGCTCAGCGCCTGGCTGGTGACCCATCGCGAACTCGTCGGGGCACCCGATGGCGACCGCTTCGCCGCCTTCGCCAAGGACCAGGCCACCATTGCCGCCGAAATCCGCGACCAATCGCGGCTGGCCCTCGGCATGCTGGATGGCAATGGCGCCGACTGGCGGGTGCTGATCCGCGGCAGCCCACGTAATCCCGGCCCGGTGGCGCCACGCGCGCTGCCGGTCTCGATCTTCGGCAAACAGCCGGCGATCACCCAGGGCAGCGGCCGGCGTGAGATCGCCGCGCGCATGACCGATCCCAAGGCCAACCCCTTCATCACCCGCGTGATGGTCAACCGCGTCTGGCATCACCTGCTGGGGCGCGGCCTGGTCGCGTCGGTCGACAACTTCGGCGCGTTGGGCGACCCGCCGAGCCATCCGGAACTGCTCGACGCCTTGGCTCTGCAGTTCGTCGCCGAGGGCTGGTCGGTGAAGCGGCTCATCCGCGCGATCATGCTGACGTCGACCTGGAGCATGAGCAGCGCCGCCGATCCGGCGCAGGATCTCAAGGATCCTGCCAACCGCCTGCTGCATCGCGCCAACCTCCGCCGCCTGGAAGGCGAGGCCATCCGCGATTCGCTGCTGGCGATCTCGGGCCGGCTCGACCCGGTGCTTTATGGCCCCAGCGTCCCGAGCCATCTCTCCGACTTCATGCAAGGCCGCGGCCGGCCGCAGGGTGGTCCGGTGGACGGCAACGGCCGGCGCAGCATCTACCAGTCGGTGTGGCGCAACTTCCTGTCGCCGATGATGCTCGCCTTCGATACCCCGATCCCCTTCAACACCATGGGCCGGCGCGCCACCTCGAACGTGCCGGCGCAGGCGCTGATCCTGATGAACGATCCGCTGGTGGCCGAGCAGAGCGAGCGTTGGGCGAAACGCGTCGGCGCCCAGGCCACGGATGCTCCCGCGCGCATCGCCTTGTTCTACCGCCAAGCCTTCGCCCGCGAGCCCGTACCGGCCGAGCTGACGGCCGCGCAGGAATTCCTCGGCACGACGCCGGATGAGCGCGCCTGGGCGGATCTCGCGCATGCACTGGTGACGACCAAGGAGTTCATCTTTGTTCAATGAGTGGACGTGCGGCGTGCGGCGTGTGGCGGGCGGAGTTGACCA
>JANPIY010000028.1:0-3866 GCA_031425255.1 Planctomycetota bacterium | reverse complement strand
TGCGAGGTTCCGCCGGTAACGTGGGCCACTGAGCAACCTGGAGCGCCTTTCCGGAGAGGTCCCCCATCAAGTGAACCTCGCACCTCGCACCTCGCACTTCGCATGCGGCGACGCCGCCTCTCAATCGCGCAGCGCGCGCGGTGAACGCCCGGTCGCCGCCCGCAACTGACGGGCCAGCGTCTGGGTCGACCCGAAGCCGGATTGTTTCGCCACCTCGGCAAGAGTCATGGTCGTGGCCTGCAGAAGATTCAGCGCCGAGCGCACACGCTGATCATTCTGCCACTGTGCCGGTGGCCGACCCATGCGGCGGGTGAAGGCCCGGCACAGGTGTTCGCGGCTGCACGCGAAACGGCGGGCCACGGCGGTCAAGGAACCGGGTTGGATGGGATTCATCAGCAAAGCTTCGATGGCCCGTTCCACCGGTGTCTGTCGGGCCGCCAGTTCGCGCGTCAAGGCCGCGAACAAGCGCATGACGAATTGATGAACCGCGCCCGCCAGCACCGTCGCGTCGCCATCCGCAGCGGGGTTGGCGCTGGCCATCAACCGCCGCAGCTCGGCCACCACCTCGGTGCCTATGGGGATGACCGAGCCGTAACGCCGACGCAGCAATGCCCAATGTTCGCACAGGCCGGCGCCCTGGAGGTTGATCCATTCACAGACGTAGGCCGGACGTGGACCTGCCGGCAGCCAATAGCGGCTCGGCTCGCCAAAGGTGAAAAGGAGAGCATGCCCTGGGGGAACCTCGCGTTCCCCTTCGCCATCGCGGTACCGCAACACTCCCTCTACGGTGTATTGGAACACGCACACGCGCGCTGGACGACGATCACGATTATCCCACAGGTAGTCGGCATGCGCCGGCACGCGCTGGTGCGAGAAGCCACCCACCCGCCACAGGGCCGGGGCTTCACGCGTGCGGGAGGCGCTGGACATGTCGGTGTCGATAGGGGCTCTCCTTGCGAATACCATCGTCCACGCTTGCACCTGCAGCCCGCACGCCTCAATCATCCGCCATGGCTCAGTATGGCCCGGAACGTGATCGCCGTCTCGCCGCCCAGCCGCGCTACCGTTTCCGCGCGGCCGAATCGTTGGGCCACGAGATCGAACACCTGCTCGGCAGCGAGGCCTTCCGTCGCCTCAAGCGTTTTCAGAAGGTGAACGATGCGCTCAAGAACGCGGTCGGCTCAGCCATCCTCGCCAAGCTCAAACCCGTGCGCATGGTTTCGGGAGTATTGACCATCGAGGTGGTCGATGGCCCGCTACTGGCCGAACTGCGTCAGCATCACGAGCGCAAGGTGCTGCAAGGGTTGATCCAGGCCGGCACCGGAGTGACGCAGGTGACCTGGCGCATCGCTCGCAGCAAACCACCCGGAGCGTGATCACTCGGAGGTGATCACCCGCCCTTCGGGCCAGATCACCGCGCTGAGTCGACGTTCGGGCAGCCCACCGCTGGTATCGCATAGCACCCGTTGCGGCATCACCAGCGGTTGGCGGACCGGGGTATGGCCGCTGACGATGCAGGTGCTTGCGGGCAGATCATGCGGCACGCACTGGGCCCAGCCCTTGTTGAAGAGCGGCTGAGCGTTGCCGTCGTCGCTGGCCCACCCCTGGGTCAGACGTTCGACCTGATGCTCACACGGTTCCTCCTCGCTGAGGCCGGCATGCACGGCGATCCATTGCCGATTTTCCAATGAACCGCGCAGCACCCATGGCAGCGCCGCCATCCACGGCAGGTGGTCGCCCATCGCCTGCATCAGCGCGTCCGGCGTCTTGACGCCATAGGCGGTCATCACCGCCTGACCACCGAAGCCGCGTTTCCAGGATTCGAACAACTGCAGGTCCGGCTGGTAGCCGGTTCCCGGCAGGCCGAGCGAACGCACCAGGGCGTATTCGTGATTACCGAGGAGGCAGCGCGCACGCCGGCCTTCACAGAGCGTGCGGACGCGGTCGAGCACCGCTGGCGATTCCGGGCCGCGGTCGATGAGATCGCCCATGAACACCAGTTCGCCCACTGACGCTTCGATCACACGATCGAGGCGTCCGCGCCAGCCATGGACATCGCCGATGAATGTGATGGGCATGCCAGTCAGTCTTCATCGCCGACGCTCATCTGCCAAGCCCCAGCATGGGGGCCACGCTCAGGGGGCGGGGGTCGCCTGGGCGGGTGCCGCAGGAGCAGGAGCCGCGGGCGCGGGTGCGGCTGGCTCAGGAGCCGGGGCCGCGGGCGCTGGTTCGACGACGACCGGCGCCGCGGGCGCAGCTCCAGGAATCAGCGGCGCCGTACCTGCGGCGGGTTGGTCGGCGGGCTTGGCTTCGAACAGCTTGTCGAGCGCCGGGCGCAGAGCCTTGAAGTTCTCGTCGCTGATGACGTAGAAGAACTGGCTGAAGCGGGCCTGGGCCTTGGCCGCACGCGCCTTGCCTGGGGGCGTCGGTTCTTCCGCCGGCTTGTCGGCTGGTTTGGCCGGGTCGGCCGGTTTGGCCGGATCGGCGGCAGCAGCGGCCTTCTTGGCCTCCGCCTCGGCCTTGGCCTTGATGGCGTCCTCGTCGGCCGCGGGATCGTACTGCACGTAGACGCTCATGTAGCGGTTGTGCCCGCTGGCATCCTTGCTGGCGGCATCCTTGCCGTCGACCGCCTTCTTCTTCGGCTCTTCGCTGGGCTTCTCCTCGTCCTCGCCGGAGATCTCACCGAACAGCAGGCTGTACCGCAGGCCGTCCTTGGTGGTGAAATCGACGCGGCCCTCATTGCCGAACAGGGCATAGGTCTTGTTGGCGATGGCGACCTTGAGCGCATCTGGACGCGCCATCAGTTGCGGGCTGTCGGAAGGGAAGAAGCCGGAGCCGAGCAGACCCTGGAGGCTGAACTTGCGCACTCCGGTCAGACGCAGGCTGGTGGCCTGGCTGAGGATCTTGTCGACGGTGTCCTTGAGTACGCGTTTGTCGGCCGGGGTCTGCGGTGATACCCAGTCGGTAGCGCCAGCGGGGCGATCGAACCGCGTCAAAGAGCGTTCTTCCAGACCACTGGTCTGTTCGTTGACCGAGTAGTCCGCGACCGTCATCGCGCGGACATCCTCGCTCTTGAGCTTGAGCAGATCGGTCTCGACCCAGTCGACGAACTTGGTGCTGATGTCGCCATCGACCTTGGCGGTGTAGACCGCGCTCTCATCGGCGTCGCGCACGAAGTTCAGCCCATCGCTGTCGGGGACGCTCTTGCCGATGATGAGGTCGACCAGCACGCCACCGGTGCTGTCCTTCAGCACCACGCGTTTGCCGCGGCCCTTGAGCTTGGTGTCCTCCGCCAGCGGATCGACGACGCCGAGATCCTCGTGCAGCTTGCTGTCGTTCGTCACCAGACGACCGCGCCCGATGTTGCGCACGCCGCCGCTGGTCTTGCCGACGCGCGAACCGCCGTCGGCCGGATAGCCGAAGTGGCTGGGGATGCCCCAGACGCCCTGCGATTGCGTCACCTCGAACACTTTGGGCGCTCCCGCGGAGTCGTCCCAGGTGGCGACGCGCAGGCCGGCGACCTGTTCGGCCGAGACCTCCTTGCCACCACGGTTCAGGCTCTGGCCGGTACGATCGGCCTCGACCACCACCGCCGTGCGCATGGGGATCCAGGCGGGAATGGCGGTGCCGATGGCGAGGACGCCGAGGATCAGAGGGAGTGATTTCATACCTGGCTCCGTTTACGCGAGGCGGGAATATGCGAACGTTCGGCCCGCAGGCGCAGGCTGGCGACCGCGAGCACCAGGATGAGCATCAGGAAGGCGGGAATGCCGACCGCGAACCATTTGATCGACAGCAGGTTCCGGCTGATGGTCTGATCCTGGATGATGTCAGCGTCTCGTGCCGCGACATCCTTCTGATATTCG
>JANPIY010000027.1:0-7490 GCA_031425255.1 Planctomycetota bacterium | reverse complement strand
CATCTCGTGGTCGCATCGACCGCAGGACATCGACCGCACCATCGCGGTGTACGACCGCGAGGTCGCGCCGGTGCTGGCACGCGCGGCGGCCGATCCCGCGGTCCTCGCCGGTCTGCTGGTGGGCCAGGCGGTCAAGCCGGTTTTCAGGCGGCGGAACTGATGGCCGCCGCGCCCACCCTGCCGGCCATGCGCCGCATCCACCAGCTGCTCGATCTCAGCGGACGGGTGGCCCTGGTCACCGGCGGCGCCGGCCACATCGGCCTGGCCATCGGCCAAGCCCTGGTCGAGCTCGGTGCGACCGTCGCGGTCAGCGACTGCGACCAGTCGCGTTGCGACGAGCGCGCCGCCGTGTTGTGCGCGCACGCGGGACGCCCTGGCGCGGCCGTGGGTCTCGCCGCCGATCTCGGCGATGAGGCTTCGACGCGAGCGCTGGTCGAGACCGTAGGAGCCCGCTGTGGGCGGCTCGACATCCTGGTGCACAACGCCGGTTTCACCGGCACCTCGCAACTGAGCGGCTGGAACGAACCGTTCGCGCGGCAGAGCCTGGCGGCGTGGCGGCAGGCCATGGCGGTGAATCTCGATGCGGTGTTCGTACTGGCGCAGGCGGCGGCGCCGCTGCTGCAGCGGTCACCGGCCGGCAGCATGCTGCTGATCGGTTCGATCTATGGCGTGCTGGCGCCGCAGTGGTCGCTCTACGAGGGCACCACGATGTGCAATCCGGCGGCCTACAACGCTTCCAAGGGTGGACTGATCCAGATGGGCCGTTACCTCGCCAGCACCTTGGCGCCGGTGCGGGTGAACTGCATCAGCCCAGGCGGGGTCGCGCGCGGTCAGGCCGAGAGCTTCCAGGCGCGCTATGTCGAACGGACGCCGCTGAAACGCATGGCGAGCGAAGAGGACTTCAAGGGCGCGGTGGCCTACCTCGCCAGCGATGCCGCCAGCTACGTCACCGGGCAGAACCTGCTGGTCGATGGGGGCTGGAGCGCATGGTGAACGAACTCCTCTGCGCCGGTCGCCGCATCGGCAGCGGCCACCCGTGCTTCATCATCGCCGAGGCTGGCGTCAACCACGACGGCGATCCGGCCAAGGCCTTGGCGTTGGTCGCGGCCGCCGCCGAGGCCGGCGCCGACGCGGTGAAGTTCCAGACCTTCCGCGCCGAGAGCCTGGTCACCGCGAGTGCGCGCAAGGCCGAGTACCAGGTCGCCACCACCGGCGGCACTGAGAGCCAGTTGGCGATGCTGCGCCGGCTCGAACTGGGACCGGAGGTCTTCCGCACGCTCAAGCGCGCGACCGAGGATCGTGGGCTGGTGTTCCTCTCGACGCCTTTCGATTCCGCTAGCGCGCACCTGCTCTGCGAGCTGGAGGTGCCGGCCTTCAAGCTCGCGTCGGGCGAGGTCACCAACCTGCCTTTCCTGGCCGAGATCGCCGCCTGCAACCGGCCGGTGATCCTCTCCACCGGCATGAGCACGCTGGTCGAAGTCGAGGCCGCGGTGGCGACCATCCGCGCTGCTGGCGATCCTCAATTGGCGATCCTGCACTGCGTCAGCGCCTATCCGGCGCCGCCGGCGCAGTACAACCTGCGCGCCATGGCGAGCATGCGCGCGGCGCTGGGTCTGCCGATCGGACTCAGCGACCACTCGCTGGGCTGGGAGGTCTCGCTCGCCGGCATCGCTCTTGGCGCGGTGATCCTCGAGAAGCACCTGACCCTCAGCCGTTCAGCCCCTGGTCCCGACCACGCCGCCTCGCTCGAACCAGCTGAATTCGCCGCCCTGGTGCGCCAGGCGCGCAGCATCGAGAGCGCGCTGGGCGACGGCGTCAAACGCTCCATGCCCTGCGAGGCCGACACCCGCGCGGTGGCGCGCAAGTCGGTGGTGGCGGCCCGCGACCTGCCGGCAGGTCACCGCGTGGAAGCGGGCGACCTGGTGATCAAGCGTCCCGGTACCGGCATCTCACCGGCCGACCTCGCGCGGGTGATCGGCAGCCGCCTGACGCGGGACGCGCCGGCCGATCAGCCGCTGACCTGGGAGCATCTCGGGTGATGCGTATCGCCCTCTTCACCAGCGGCCGGCAGGATTGGGGCATCCTCGCTCCGGTGGCACGTGCGATCGTCGCCACCGATGGCCTGCAGCTGGTGCTGATGGTCGGTGGCCTGCATCTGCAGGGCGGTGATCCCGCGATCTTCGCCGGGCTGGAGGTGGCTGAACGCATCGACGCGCTGCCGCCTGGGGATGACGGCGTGGCGGTGGCGCAGGCCGCCGGCGCCACCACCACGCTGCTCGCCGCCGCCCTCGCCCGCCACCACGCCGAGGTGCTGCTGGTCGCCGGCGATCGCAGCGAGACCCTGGCCGCGGCGGTGAGTGCGACCTGCCTGCGGCTGCCCATCGTGCACCTGCACGGGGGCGAGGAGACCACCGGCGCGATCGACAACGTCTGCCGCCACGCCCTGACCAAGCTCGCCCACCTGCACTGCGTCGCGCATGCGCAATACGCCGCGCGGGTGGTGGCGATGGGCGAGGATCCCGTGCGCGTGCTCATCAGCGGGGCGCCGTCGCTCGACGCCGCCCGGCAACCGTCACGCCTCGATGACGCGGCGCTGGCGCGCGGCCTCGGCCGTGAACGGCTGGGCTGGCCGCTGCTGCTCTTCACCCATCATCCCACCACCCTCGCTTTCCGCGCCCCGGCCGAGGAGGTCGCGGTGGTGCTGCGTGGAGTCGAGCAGGCGATCGGCACCTATCCGGACGCGCTGGTGATCATGAGCACCGCCAATCACGACAGCGGCGGCGGCGCGATCAATGCGCGTCTGGCCGCCAAGGCCGCGGCCGATCCGCAGCGGTTCCTGCTCCAGGGCGCCCTCGGCGTCGAGCGCTACCACGCCCTGCTGGCGCGCGCCGACGTCATGGTCGGCAACAGTTCGAGCGGCCTGCTCGAAGCGCCGAGCTTCGATCTGCCGGTGGTCAACGTCGGTGAACGCCAGGACGGCCGCTTGCGGCTGGGGCGCATCCGCGATGTCGCGGTCGACGCCAGCGCCATCGCCGCGGCGATCACCGCTTCCCTGCCGGCCACGCCATCGCTCCAGCCACGGCCGTTCAGCGCCGCCGGTTTCGGCGACGGCTGCGCAAGCGAACGCATCGCCGCGCGTCTGGCCGCCTTTGCCCGTCTCGCTCCGGCCGCGCGTCTCGCCAAGTCCAACCCGCAGGGAGCGTCGCCATGACCCCAGGACATCAACCCGCGGACATGTACGACCTGGTCGTCGCACCGAGTGCGAGCATGCTCGAGGTGATGCGCGTGATCGACCGTTCGGGCCTGGAGGTGGCGCTGGTCTGCGAACGCGATCGCACGCTGATCGGCACCGTCACCGATGGCGATCTCCGCCGGGCGCTGATCCAGGGCAGCAGCATGCAGCGTCCGATCTCCGAGATCTGCAATCGCAAGTTCACGTCGATCGGCAACGAGGTCGCGCGCGCGCAGGCCCTGCGCATGATGGTCGACCGCCATTTCAAATGCCTGCCGGTGGTCGACCCCACCGGCAAGCTGGTCGACCTGCACACGCTCTACACCGCGCTGCGCGGCCAGGACACCGGTTCGTGCGCGGTGGTGATGGCGGGTGGCAAGGGCGAGCGCCTGGGCGAACTGACCTCGGCCATCCCCAAGCCGATGATCCCCGTGGGCGACAAGCCGATCCTCGAACACATCGTGCTGCATCTGGTCAATCACGGCATCAGCACCATCTACATCTCGGTCAGCTACCTGGGCAAGATGATCGAGGACTACTTCGAGGACGGCAGCCGTTTCTTCTGCAAGATCAAATACCTGCACGAGGACCAGCCGCTGGGCACCGGCGGTCCGCTGGCGCTGCTGCCGGAGAAGCCGACCACGCCGCTGGTGGTGATGAACGGCGACCTGCTGACCCGCATCAACATCGGCATGATGCTGAAGTTCCACCGTGCCGGCGGTTTCGCCGCGACGGTCGCGCTCCGCGAGCACGTGGTCAAGGTGCCCTTCGGTGTCGCCGAGCTGGAAGGCAGCCGGGTACGCAAACTGGTCGAGAAGCCGACGCTGAACTACCGCATCAATGCCGGCATCTACGTGCTCGAACCGGCGACCGTGGCCAAGGTGCCGAGCGGTCGCATGTACCCGATCACCGAACTGCTCGACCAATGCATCAAGGAGGGCCAGGGTGTCGGCGCCTACCACATGCAGGAAGCCTGGACCGACATCGGCCTACCCGAGGAGCTCGATCGCGTGCAGCAGCAGCTGCGTGAGAGCACCAAGGGCGACGCGCGCTGAGGACGTTCCAGCTCGTATCAATCTTCGATCAGACAAGGATAAATCTCGAAGAAATGACATTCGCCACAGAGGCCACAGAGGCCACAGAGGAGAGGCTCTCTTGGCTTCGCTCTGTGGCCTCTGTGACCTCTGTGGCGAATGCCTTCGGTCAATGGGCCGTTTTTGTGCAATGCCGGGAAGACGCATGCGGATCGATCTTAGACCGTCGCGCTGGCCGTCTGCGCCGCCGACTGCGCCGCGACCGTGCGTTCGATCTCGGTCGGGTCGACGCCGAGGTGGACCAGCAGGGTACGGGTGCTGACGAACAGTTCGTGCAACTGGTCGTGCTCCTGGCCGCTGCCTTGGGCGAGGCCCTTCCAGCACAGGCCGGTGAAGATGGTGCGCATGGCCTGTCCGTCGCGCGCGGCCCAGGCCTTGGCGATCAGATTGCCCAAGGGCGCGGCATCCGGCACGACCTGCGGTTCCTGGGCGATGCGGGCGACCGTCACCGCGTAGCCGCCGACCGCCTCGTCGAGCCGGTGACGCCAATGCTCGCTGAGCTTGGCCTGCGAGAACAGCGGCAGGCAGGCCTCCAGCTCGGTGAGCTGATTCTGGGCGAGATGGATCTCGCACTCGATGGTGAGGGCCCGGTCCTTGAACCGGCTGAGGTGGCGGACGCCCTGCGCGATGCGCAAGGCGGCCGGGAATTCACGGCGTTCGACTTGACGCTGGGCGATGGCCAGGGAACAGGCCTCATCGAAGACCGCGGTGTACGGCTGCACGATGTGGCAGGCACGGGGGTAATCGGGGACATGCAGCACGATCAGCGAGGCCATCTGGTCGTCGATCTCGATACGTTTGTCCGCGAGCAAACGCTCGACGATCACCACGCCATCGTTCACCCGGGTCAACAGGGCGCGGATGACATGGACATGACAAGGGACCCAACGACTGGCACGCTCGCCATCACCCGCGGGATCCCTGCTGGTACCAGCGCGCAGGCGCAGGACCGCTTCCGTCGCCTGCACCCAGAGCGGCAGCTTGCGCATCTTGCCGGTGCGCTGGGCCTGAGGGATGAGCTCACCATCGAGGACCTTGGTCTTCATCGCCCAGTCTAACGGTGGAGCCATCTCCTCGAGCGCGCACAGGCAGAGGGTCTGACTGACGAAGTCGGGCGGCGTCCAGCGGTCGAGCGAACGCATCACGTGCAGGCCTTCGAGCGCCGATTGGGGCTCCGGCAGGGCACGCTTGGGAAAGAGCTCCAGCATGTAGAGGTAGGCCCGGCTCATCACCGGCAGCAACACCGAATCGGCAGGGGAATCGACGGGCGGACCCAGGCTGACGCTCAGGAGCGCGAAGAACCCACGTTGCGATGCATCATAATGGTCGGGGACCACCGGCTTGTGCTGGCGCCCGCGGGTGCTGACCACCTCCATGAAGAACTGTGCGGTGCTGACCTGGATGGCGTGGAGGTGTTCCTTGGCCTGTTGGCGCGCGTGCTTGGTGCCGATCGATGGCGGTAGGGAATTGAGCCGGATGAGGTGCATTAACGGGCCGAAATAGGGGATGCTGAGCAACGACGCCGCGAGGTGCGTGGGTGGGAAGGCGGCCAGGTTGTCATGCAGGCCCGACTCGTCATGGCCCATGCCGGCGGCTTCTTTCCACAGACGCATGAACTCCGCTATCTGCTGCGTCAACATGGTGCGCATCAGGAGGGTCGGGTCGCCCAGCGCCGTCAGGCGTTCCTGCAGGCGTTCGGACGGCGGCCCGGCCGGACGTTCACCCGGCGCCGGCGCCCAGGTCTCGGGCAGGCGCTTGGTGCCCAGCAGGGCGGCGGCGATGCGATCGTTGATGTTGGGGTTGTAGACGGCCAGGTCGGGTTTGCTGCGCAGCAGCAGGCCCATGTCCTGGATGGCCACGTCGAAGAGGTAGTCGGTGATGACCATCTCGCCGCTGTTGCCGGGGACCAGACGGCGATTGGTCCTGGTCGCCTGGAACATCGCCTTGGTGTGGTTGTCATGGTCAGCGACGAAGTCGCTGTAGTAGACCGTTTCGGAATAGGACAGGTCGTGACCGGCAAGGACCACGTCGCTGCAGCCGAGGAATTCGGCGAAACCCACCGAGGCGATGCCGACCGTGGTGCCGGTCGAAAAGCCGGCGTCGCCGCCCAGCAGGGCGTGCGCGAATCCGCCGCTACCGAAATGCGACCGCAGCGGGAATTTCACGTCGATGTCGCGATGGCCGCTGAGCGGCATCACCAGCACGGTCTCCGGGTGGACGGGTGCGGCGAGCAGGTCGATGATGCTGTCGTGCGAGTCGACATTGAGGACGAAGTCGATGCGGATGCCGGCCGCCTGGAGCCTGGCCTGGACCACGTCGACCACGATCACCACGCAGTCATGCATGTGCTGGCGGATGAAGTCCATGCGCTGGTTGAGGCTGGGCCCGGCGGCGATGCAGAGCGCGGAGCGGCCACGGAATCGACCCTTGAAGGTGGCCAGCGGGATGGAGCCGCCGAGCACCGGCAGGCGCGCCATGAGGTGGCCGAGGTCGCCGACGACACGCTGAAGGGAGCCCCGCGAACGGGTGAACCTGGTCTGGCCCAAAAGATAGAGTTCGCTGTGCGGGCAGAGCTGCTCGTCCATCACCGCCAATGACCAGCAATGGCTGAGCTGCTGGATGACGTGCGGCAGCTGGGCCCGGTCGGAGATGATGGCGACGCGCAGATTGAGGCCGCTCTGCTGGTGCCGTCCCATCGCGTCCATGAGGGCGCGGATGTGCTCGGGTTTGACTACGCAGATGATGCGCTTGCTCCTGAGGACGCTGTCGGCGGCGATCACTTCGAACAGCCCCTGCACCCAGCCGATGATCAGCAGATCGCTGAAGCGGTCGTTGGCGGCGGAACGCAGCCGCCTGGCCAGTTCGAGGGGTGCGAGCACGGGCTCGCTGCCGCTGGCGGGGATGCCCGCATTGAGCGCGAGTGCATCCGCTTCGCTCAGGAAGTGGATCGGCCAGCTCGCTGCCGGCGGGGCGCTGAGGAGCTCCCCGCTCACTGATTGATCCGTCATGGAAACGTCCGCCCAGGTGGTGAGATGAAGCGCAGACCCAACGCAATTGTGGTGCCCAAGCAGGGCAGGGTACCTCAGGCCACAGCCAAAGGAAAGGCGCTGCGGCAATCGTGTGGGTCGATCCCGCCCGAAGGGCCCGCAAACACTGGTTAAACC
>JANPIY010000026.1:0-11095 GCA_031425255.1 Planctomycetota bacterium | reverse complement strand
TCGGTGTCGGCCCAGTGGGCGTTGCCGCCGTCGACCAGGATGTCGCCCTCTTCCAGCAGCGGGGCGATCTGCTCGATCACCGCGTCGGTGCCCTTGCCGGCCTGCACCATGATGATGATGCGGCGCGGGCGCTTGATCGCGGCGACGAAGTCGGCCAGTTCCTTGCAGGGCACGAAGCGGGCGTTCTTGCCGTGCTCCCACTGCATGACCTCCTCGGTCTTCTCGTAGGAACGGTTGTAGATCGCCACGGTGTGGCCGCGGGATTCGATGTTCTTGGCCAGGTTACGGCCCATTACGGCCATGCCGATTACGCCGGCGTCAGCAGTCGCAGTCATTGGAGGAGGTCCTTGTCATTGGGGAGGCGACAGCCTGTAAGGACCCCCCCGAGCGTCCAGCGGCAGTTGAAGCTCCAGGGTGCAACACCGCACCACCAGACCGGCAGGCGGTCGCTGCGGAACACCGTGTTGTGCTGCCTGGTCGCCACCTGGTGAGCAGGTGGAGGCGAAAAAGCCGCGCGTTTACCGCCACTTCCCCGACATCACATCGTTTCACCCCGGAACCAGGACAGATCGCCTCGTCGCTGGTCTTGCGGGCGGGTGGTGGCTACGGTCCCTGCCACTACGAATGGGAGGAAGACCGATGCGGATGGTCCAGCGCAGCGCAACGATCGCGATGATCCTGAGCCTGGCCTGTCGCCTGCTGCCGGGAGGCGAGGCGGCACCGCCGACGGCCGAACCGGTCGCCCCGCCCGCCGATGCGCCCGCGGTCACAGCGGCGGAGGACGCCGAGCTCAACTCCCTGCTCTTCGACAAGAAGGGCAAACTCAACCGCAGCGCCTACCTGCGCATGGCCCTCGATGGCAGCGCGAACGCGGTCGATCGCCGCCTGGGTCCGGACGAGGCGGCGCTGGCCAAGCTGAACAAGACTCCGGTCAAGCCGGCCAAGCCCAAGGCCAAGCCGAAGAGCGGGGCCAAGGATGCCGAGGCGGCGACGTCCGCCGATGGCGAGATCTGGTTGCCGCCCGAACAGTTCTGCAAGACCGCGCGCCATGGCGCCGGCATGTTCTTCACCGTCGGTGGACCCCCGAGCGACAAGGACGGCGATTTCAGCAGCACACACGCGCAGGTGCTCTACGTGCCCGACAAGCCCGGCGATCCGGGCGTCGACCGCATCTCGATCCTCGACATGGCGAGCATGGTGTTCTCCTGCAAACCCGAACCGACCTGGTGGGGCGGCACCCATCCGGAACCCGCGGTCACCACGCCGGCGTGGATGCAGGCCAGCGGCGGTCAGCTGGGGATGCCGGTGGCGATGACGCGCGCCTATGGCAACTGGGCCAACAGTGGCCTGATGATCTTCACCTCCGGCCTGGTCGGAGCCGCGGGGACCTGCACCTCGCAGAGCAAACATCCCTTCCTGATGCTGCCCAAGGGCAAGATCCCCACCGCCATCTCCATCACCAACAAGAGCGAGTTCGCGCTCATCACGGTGTGGGATGTCGAGAAGCTGCAGGGCCAGGTGGCGGTGCTGGCGCTCGAGAGCATGAACAAGGAGAGCCTGATGGGACTCTACGAGTGGCATGAGCAGCATCCCGGCCTGCCCAGCGTCGGCGGCCTGCGCGCGATGAAGCTGCTGGGGTTCATTGATCTGCCCTTCGCCACGCCGACCGCCATCACGGCGGTGGGCAACCGCACCCACACCTGGATCACGCTCGCCGGCAAGAACTCGTTCCCCCGCGACGTCGATCTGGCCAAGCCGGAGATGCGCGAGAGTTTCTATAGCGGCGAGAACAACGATATCCTCGACACCGCCGGCTTCGCGGTGGTGACCTCGCGTTATGAGAACAAGGCGACCTTCATCGATCTCCAGCCGTTGTTCGCCTTTTACCGCGAGATGTATTTCACCACTCAGGAGAACTACCAGCGCACGCGCGATCAGGGTCCCGAACCCAAACGTTGGCCCTTCGCCTTCGAGACCGATCCGCGCGCCAAACCGGTGGTGGTGAAGACGGTGCCGGTGAAGGAGCCGACCGCGGTCAGGGCCACCGTCAGCGGCGGCGCAGCGGCGCGGGTCTACATCGCCACCATGGAAGGTCGCCTGCAGATCTGGCGCGTGGGTGGCCTCGCCACCGAAGCGGCGGCCAGTTCGGGTGAGATCGGTCAATCGGGCGAGGTGCGCGTCGGGCGCAATCCGACCTGCCTGGCCTACAACAAGAATCCGGGGTGGGGCTCGCCGGACACCATGAACAACGAGATCATCGTGGTCAGCCGGGGTGACCGCGAGGTGCAGTGGGTCCACTTCACCAGCAGCGCCACGGGTGACACCGGCGAGATCACCAAGCGTCTGCGCGATCCGCAGCGTCTGCTCGATCCGGTGTTTGCCGAGGTCGCCGATACCCACGGCACCGAATCCTACGTCATCAGCGTGCTCGATTTCAAAGGCCGCAAAGTCGTCAATTACCGCTTCGGGCCGGTGGTCTTCCACACCAATGGCGGCAAACGCTTCGGCATGGGCCCGGATGGCAAAGCCGCCTTCGAGTGCGGCGGCATGATGAGCTTCCCGGGTTTCCCGTTCGCGATCTCAGGCACCAACGTCAACTGAGCGGCGATCCTGCCCGCGTCACGGATGAGGAGAGCAGGGCAGGGGAAGGGAATGGAAGGGAGTCGGGGGCAGCGATGGAGCCTTTTCAACAGGCCGATGAGCTGCGGAACAGAGGCGGTATGGGTCACCAGACCGGTCTCTTCCCGTAGCGGGGTCTGCCGCCTTCCGGTTGCCGTTGCCGTCGTCCAGTGGCCTCAGCGTTGAGGCCTCATTTGCCTATCGTGCGTCCCTGATCAGCCTCGCCGGCACGTGGATGGAATAATCCCGTGAGATCGACGCGTCGGACGGATACCGTTCACAAGGAGCCCTCAGGTGGACGAACGCACCCTCATCATTGCGGCGATCGCTGGCGACCGGGAAGCCTTCGGCGGCCTGGTGCGGCTCCATCAGGCGCGCCTGCGCGCGCTGGTGGCGTTGTCGCTCAGCGAACGTGATGATGTCCTTGATGTGGTGCAGGAATCCTTCGTCGACGCCTGGCGAGGTCTCGAGCAATTCGACCAGGTGCGGGAATTCGGCCCGTGGCTGCGCACCATCTGCCGTAACCGCACGCTCAAGTTCATGCGCGACCGGCTGCCAAAACGGCGGCGCGAGCTCGCTCTGGTCGATGAGCAGCTCATTGCCGCCATGCCCGCCGATGAGGCGGTCGAGGGCCAGCTCCAGGCGTTGCGACGCTGCTTGGACCAGCTCGCGGTGGACCACCGGCGTCTGCTGCAGCAACGGTTCTGCGACGGCATCGCGGTGCAGGATCTGGCGCAGGCGATGGGCAAGAGTCCGAATGCCGTCTCAATGATGCTGCTGCGTCTGAAGATAGCGGTGCAGCGGTGCGCGGCAGGGACCACGTCATGAGCGAACGCCTGCATCTGGCGATCACCGCCTATCACGACGGCACGCTTGACGACGCCGGCGCGCGCCTGTTGGTGGCCGCCCTGCAGGGCCCGAACGCCGCGCTCGTACGGGAACGCCTGGCCATCGATGGCTTGTTGGCACAGGCCTTCACCGCCGACGACGCGGTGGTGCGCAGCGTGCTCGAACGCATCGACGCCGATCGTTCCGCCAGCGCCATGGTGCGCGCCGTGCACCGTTCGCTGCCCACCCGCGGCCTGACGCGAGCGCGACGTCGGGTCCCCGTGCCATGGCTGGCGGTGGCCGCCTTGGTGCTGGTGGTCATCGCCGGCGGCTGGTGGGTCGGGATGCAGGCGCCACCCGCGGTCAGCATCTGCCGCCTGCAGGCGGTCGACCAGGGTTTCCTGCAGCGCGCCGGCGTGAGCATGCCGGCACGTGCGGGTGTTCCGCTCTACGCCGCGGATCAGCTCACCACGGTGGGGACGGCCACGCTGATGTGGCCGGATGGTTCCTGGGTCGAGCTGGCGGCCGATACCCGCATCCGCCTCGAACGTCCGACCACCGGTCCGCGGCTGCAGGTCGATCGCGGCGCAGTGACCTCGCAGATCCGCCCGCAACGGTTGGGCGCACCATTCACCATCGTCACCGAACACGCCCGCGTCGAAGTCCTCGGTACCCGTTTCCAGGTGCTGGCGGCGGCACGGCGGACGCAGGTCGACCTGCACCACGGCGCGGTCCGCTTGACGCGTCTGTGCGATGGACGCGAGCTGACCCTGCAGCCACAGCAGGGCGCGACCGTCGCACCCGATGTGGAACTGGTGGCGCGACCGTTGGTGAGCGCGGCCGCCACGCCGGCGCCGTCCATATCGTCAGGGCCGCCTGGGCCGCCGGCGCAGGCCGACTGGAACGCGCTCTTCCCGGCCAGCGGTCTCGCGGGCTGGGACGCGCAACATGGCACCTGGAGCAACCGCGCGGGAATCGTGCGCGGCAGCGATCCCCGACAGGGCAAGGCGCGGCTGATCAGTGCGCAGGCGTTCACTGATCTGGAACTCACCTGCCGCCTGCGCCTGAGCGGCGCGTCCGTCGCCGAGATCCAGGTCGGCGACTACAACTGGTTCGTCGAGGTACCCGCCGCGACCACGCCGGCTCGGCCTTGGGTCGAGGTCCGCCTGCAGCAGCGCGCGGAGGTCCTGAGCGGCACCGCCGATGGGGTCGTCCTGACACCGCAGGCCGGCGCCGGGCGACCGATGCGCGCCGGACCGCTGGCCTTCTACGTCATGCCCGGCGGCACCATCGAGATCAGCGACGCACGCATCCGGCAACTGAAGTGAGCAGGCCTTCCGTGGTTCCTGGTCCGCTCTCGGGGCCGATTGGAGAAAGGCTGGCCGCAGAGACGCAGAGTCGCAGAGGAAGACCAGAACCAGAACAGGGGCTTTTCGTCTCTGCGTCTCTGCGTCTCTGCGGCCCGATCCGCTCTCATCGACCGCATTGCACCCACTGATCATGCCGAAGAACCTTTTTATGACGTCTTGCTCATGATCCGGGAACACCGCATGCACATCGCCATCCGTCTCCTCGCTCTGTTGTCCGGCGGTTTCAGCGCGCTGGGGGCGGCGGCTGAGCGCATCAATCACGAAGGGCGCATCCTGGGTGATCAGGTGGCGGTGTCGGCACCGATCCAGTTCAACGCCCGCGACACGGCGGTGCCTCCCGACCTCGCCGACCCGACCAAAAATGCCGATCGGATCCTGGAGACGCTGCAGATCATGCCGCGCGACAGCGCCTGGAACGAGGACATCAGCGCCCGACCGTTGCTGGGGAACTCGCAGGCCCGCTCAGATGCGATGATCGCCATGATCCGCAGCGATCTCAGCGCCAGTGCGACCTCGAACCGCCATCGCCTGGTGGTCTTCCAGGAAATGAATTTCGTGCTGGTGCCGGACAGCCAGCCGCTCGCGGATATCCGCTTCGTCACCTATCCCGACGACTCCGACTACAACGGCGGTACCAATCCCATCGCGCGCTGGCCGGTGCCGTCGATCATGCCGATCGAGACCTGGCCCACCGGCACGGGCGCCCTGAGCCTGGATGATTGGCAACGCGACATCGACGACGAGGGTGGCGACCGCCATTCCATCGTCGTCCGGCCGGGGGCGGTCCCGCGTATTTTCGAGACCTGGCAGGCGCGACTGACCGGCAACACGCCGGCCTGGGAAGCTTCGAACGGCGCGATCTTCCCGCTCGACAGCAATGCTGGGCGCACCCCTGGATACACCTCGGGGGATGCGGCCGGGCTGCCGATGTTCCCTGCCCTGGTGCGCTACGACGAGTGCCAGCGCGGGGTGATCGAGCACGCCATGCGCATCGTGGTCAAGCGCTCGCGTCGGTCCTACCTCTATCCCGCCAGCCATCAGGCCGGCTCGACCACCCATGCCGACGTCCCGGCGATGGGTCAACGTGTGCGGCTGAAATCCTCGTTCGTGATTCCGGCTTCGTGGTCGGCGCAGGAGCGGGCCGTGGCGGTGGCGCTGAAGAAATACGGCGCCCTGGTCGCCGACAATGGCGGCTTCTTCTCGGTCTCGATCTGTCCCGATGATCGCTGGCCGGCCGGCTGCTGGGATCACCTGAGCACCAACGCCGGGAGCGACCACCTCGACATCAACCATTTCGAGGTCATCGAAACCACGGGCGAGACCGGTGGTCCGCGTTCGGCGGGTGCGCCGACCTGTGCCGCGGGCGCCGATCAGAGCGTGAGCCTCGCCGCCGGCGCCGCGCTGACGGGCAGCGCCAGCGGCAGCGGCCTCACCACGCGCTGGGAGCTCTATCCCACCGCGACCACCCCCGGCACGGTGGCCTTTGGTGACGCCGGTGCGCTCAACACCACGGCGACCTTCAGCGCCCACGGCAGCTACATCCTGCGCCTCAAGGCCAGCGATGGCATCCACACGCCCGCCTACGACGCGGTGGTGATCACCGTCGGCGCGGGCAGCAATCCCGTGCCGACGCTGAGCGCCGTCACCCCGCTCACCGCGGTGCAGAACAGCGGAGCCATGACCGTGACGGTGCTGGGCACCGGCTTCGTGCCGGCGTCGCGACTGACTTGGAGTGGACGCGCGGATCTGCCCGCCATCACCGCCAGTGCGACCCAGCTCACGGTGGGGATACCAGCGGGCTACCTGAGCACTCCAGGCATTTTTCAATTGGTGGTGATGAACCCCGCGACCGGGGGCGGCACCTCGTCGAGCCAGACCTTCACGGTGACTCCTGACCTCACGGCACCGGTGATCAGCGCTCTTGCCGCGGGCAGCGTCGGTACCGGGGTCGCGACCATCTCCTGGACCACCGATGAAGCTGCGTCCAGCCAGGTCGATTACGGCACCACCGTCGCGTATGGCAGCAGCACCAGCGTGGTGGCGACGCCGGCTACCACCCATAGCACGCTGCTCAGCGGCCTCAGCGCCAACACGACCTATCACTTCCGGGTGCGCTCAAGTGATGCCGCCAGCAATGCCGCGACGTCGCCAGACGGCACCTTCACCACCACGTCCGCTCCTCCCGCCGGTGGCGGTGGCAGCGGCGATAGCGGCGGTGGCGGTGGCTGCGGCCTGGGTGCGGTCAGCGCCATGCTCGTGCTTGGCCTGGGATTCGGTCTCACCCGGCGAACCCGCTCAAGCTCCGGATGAGCGCGGATTGCGTGACGGTGAACGCGATCGGGATGAGCGGAGCGGCGACCCCGACCTCACGGCTCACACCGGGGATGCCGCCTTCGCCTCCGGCTTGCTCACCAGGGTGAAGATGCCCAGTAGTTCGATCATGCCGCCGACGGCGGCAGCGGCGATCAGGCCGATGATGATCTGCTGCGGCGTAGCGGTGAGCTCCTGGCCAGCGATCAGCACGGTGACGGGATCCGAGCCCTGCAGGCTCTGCTGGTGCGCCAGATAGACGTACAGCGCCATGCCCATGATGCCGAGGCCGGTGATGATGCGGATCAGGCCGGAGAGGATGCGCATGGGAGACCCTGGTGCTGAGGTGGTGTCGTCGCCACACCATGAATGCGCCAGCGAACCAGGCAAGCCGCCTGCATCGCCACTGTGCGATTCCCGCCGATCGGATCCGGTTCCTGCCGGTCGGCCGTCATGAGCTTGCCGACCCGCGGTCACGCCTGACCATCCGCGCCCGTGGAGGAGCTGCCATGTTCGTCGTGTGGGTCGATATCCAGGTGAAGCCGGAGCACGTGGACGCCTTCATCCGCGCCAGCGAGGACAACCACCGCAACACCGTCCGTGAACCCGGCAACCACCGCTTCGACGTGTTGCGTCTGAACGACCAGCCGACGCACTTCCGGCTGTACGAGGTCTATGTCGATGAGGACGCCTTCCGCGCGCATCAGCAGACGCCGCACTACTTCCGCTGGAAGGAGACCGTGGAGCCGTTCATGGCGGTGAAGCGCTCGGCGGAAAAGTTGACCGCGTTGTTTCCCACACCGTGGGCGTGATGACGTGGTGCGACGTGCGAAGTCCCATTCCGCGGTCACTGCGGCAGCGGCGCTGATCCATGGACCGTCCGGAGGGTTCTGACCTCGCACCTCGCACGTCGCACCTCGCACCGGTCAAGCGGCCGCCGCTGATCGACCGTCTGGTCGCGCCGCTGGGCGCTCGCCGTCTGGTGGAGGGACGACGTGGCATGGGCTGGCTGCTGACCGAGGTCGCACCCGCGCAGCTGTGGTGTGCACTCACGGGGGCGCTGTGGCTGGACGGATACAACCTGGTGCTCTACCTCACCCTGCTCGGCGCGGCGGTGTCGGATCTGGCGTGGCTGCCGCTGGTCAACTACGCGGGCATCGCCTTGCACGTGCTGATGGTGGCGGTGTGGCCGCCGCGCGGCGATGCCAAGCGGACCTGCATCATCTACACCTTCATCGCCCGCGGCCTGTGGCTGGGAACACTCGGCTGGCCGCTGCTGGCGTGGTGGTTGGGCCTGGGCACGGGAGCGGTCCTGGCGGGCGTGTTCGTGGTGATCTTCCTGACCGCGATGGTCGGCAACGTCGGCGTCGCCGCCTTCATGACCTACACCGCCGCGGTGGTGCCGCACGACCAGCGCGGACGCTTCTTCATGTGGCGCAACCTCGGCGCGTTCGGCCTGGTCACGGTGGCGTTGCACCTGGTGGCCTGGGCCTGGCCGGTCGCTCCCGTCGGGTTGGTGGGCGGCGTTCCGGTGATCCTCGCCGATCCAGCCGAGCTGCCGTGGCTGATGTGGCTGATGACCGGCGCGACGGTGCTGGTGATCCTCAGCACCTTCCCCCTGGCCTGGAGCCCGCCGATGCCGGCGCGCGCCGCGGGAGCTCTGGCCCATCCACCACTGCGGGTCGCTCTCGCCGGCCGTGGCGATTTCTTCCGCCTGATGGCGATGGGGGCGCTCAACACCGCGGCCATGGCCTGCGTGCTGCCGTTCCTGCCGCGACTGCTCCAGGACCTGGGACTCGACGGCAAACACTACGCGCTGCTCCAGGGAAACGTCCACGTGCCGCTGATGCTGGCGGGCGTGGTCTGCGCCGGCCTGGCGCTGCGGCGCCTCGGCGGCACCACCCTGATGGTCTTCACCGCCCTCGCCGGTCTGGTCGGAGATGCACTGATGCTGCTGTTGACGCCAGCCAACCTCGGGTGGCTGGCGGCGGTCGGCATCGGCATAGCGGGCCTCGGTCGTGGCCTCGCCTCGATCGGCTGGATCGGCCGTCTGCAGGAGCTCGCACCGGCGCACGATACGCGTTTCCCCATGCTGCACATCGCCGCCAATGGCGTGGCCGGGATGCTCGCCGGTGGCGCATTGATGGCCGTGGTACCTGTTCTGGAGCGCTGGCACGCGGCCGGCACCCTGGCCCATGACCCGTTGTGGTGGGTGGTCGCCGCCGGCGTGGGGCTGCGCGTCGGCGTGCTGGTTCTGGCAGTGTGGCCAACCCGGCGTTGAGGTGCGCGGAGTCGGGGGTCGGGAGTCCGGGGTCCAGTCCTTGTGTCCCTCCGCTTCCGGACAGATTCCCATCACAAGTGAACCCACACGCATGACCGACAAGACCGTCCCGACCCAGCAACTGACCATTCCGGTGGTGCTGATGCTCACGCTCCACCCGGATGAACGGGAGCAGGAGAAGGAACGTGAAGCGGAGATGCACAGCCTGCTCGATACCGCCGGCCGGCGCGTGGTCGGCACCCTGGTGCAGTACGTGCAGAAGCCGACCTCGGGAACCTACATCGGGTCGGGCAAGGTCGAGGAGCTGAAGGATCTGGCGATCACCTGCGGCGCGCAGCAGGTGATCTTCGACGTCCGCCTGCGTCCGCGCCAGCAGCGCAACCTGGAGGAGGAGACCGGTTGCGCCGTGCTCGACTACGATGAGCTGATCCTCGACATCTTCGCCCGCAACGCGCGCACCAGCCAGGCGATGATGGCGGTCGAACTGGCGCAGGCGGAATACGATAAATCACGGCTGACGCGCATGTGGACCCACCTCGACCGCCAGAGCGTCGGCGGCTCCTCGGGTTCAGGCTCGGGCTTCAAGGCCGGCACCGGTGAGAAACAGATCGAGATGGACCGCCGTCAGGTGCGTTCGCGCATCCAGGACCTGCGCGAACGCCTCGACACCATCGCCGCGCGCAAGGATCGGGCGGTCAAGACCCGCTCGGAAGCCTTCAACGTCGCCTTGGTGGGGTACACCAATACCGGCAAGAGCACGTTGATGAACGCCCTGACCAATGCCGAGGTGTTGGCGCAGGACCGCCTGTTCGCGACCCTCGATACGCGCTCGGCGCAACTGTTCATCGACCGCCATCACAACGTGGTGCTCTCCGACACCGTCGGTTTCATCCGCAACCTGCCGCCGACCCTGATCGCCAGCTTCCATGCGACCCTGGCCGAGGTGCGCGAGGCCGACCTCCTGCTGCACATCGTCGATGCATCCAGTCCGGTGATGGAGCAGCAGATCGCCTCGGTCGAGGAGGTGCTGAAGACCATCACCGCCGACAGCGTGCCGGTGGTGATGGTCTTCAACAAAGTCGACATCGCCTACAGCAAGACCATCCTGCTGGCCTATCGCCGCCGCTATAAGGAGTCGGTGGCGATCAGCGCTCTCACCGGTCAGGGCCTGGATCAGCTCAAGGAGATCATCCGCGCGCACATCGATCGCCGTTCACGCACCGTCACCGTGCGTTTCCCGGTCACCGATGGTGCGCTCGACGCGTTCGTCCGCAGCCGCGCACAGGTGCGCGAGGAGCGTTACGAGGAGGACGAAGCGGTGCTGACCATCGTCGCAGACGAACGCTTGATGGCGGAGTTGACCGCCAATCCGCATCTGGTGGTCGCCGACGTCGTCGGCTAGCCGGTCTCCGGCCAAGCCCTACGGATCCCAGCCGTCGTAACGCTCCTCCCACTTGTCGTCGTTCTCCATGAGTTTGCCTTCGTCGGCCATGGCTACCGCTTTGTTCAATTCCAGCTTCTCCATCGACATCCCCTTGTAGAGCACGACCTGGCGACCGGGTGCCTTGCCGACCGAACCCGGGGGGAGGCGCCAGCCGGTGACCTTGAACATGCGCTCAGCGGGGGTGACGCCGATCCACATCTCGCTGATACCCTGCCCGTCGTGATCGTTGAGCGCGGAGACCCG
>JANPIY010000025.1:0-1528 GCA_031425255.1 Planctomycetota bacterium | reverse complement strand
CAGAGGGGCACTGACCGGTTCGCTCCGGAGCGTCCACCAGCCTCCGACAGCGAGGGCCGTAGCGAGCACGCCAACGGCCGCGGCCGCCTTCACCCCGACCAGAGCGGGCATAGGTATGCCACCGACACTGGCGCCGGTCGCCGCGGCGCCTTTCGACATCGCAGCATCGACCAGGACGGTGAAATCGACCGGAGCCGTATACGCGCGCGCTGGTGCCAGGGTGGTGACCAGCGCCGCCGCGCCGAGCGTCACTCCGCGGCGTACGAGCGCTTCACGCAGGCGTTCGATGCCACGGCTGACCCAGGTGCGGACGGACTTCTCCTTGGTTTCCAGGGCTGCGGCGATGTCGGCGAAGTCGAGGTTGTCGATGTAGCGCATCATCACGGGCTGCCGATAACGATCCGGCAATGCGGCGAGCACGGTCATCAGCAGTTCGTGCAGGTCTTCTGGTCCTGGGCCGCCCACGTCGGCCGGTGCGACCGCCGCACGTTCGCGGCGCTGACGCCGTAGCTCCGCCGTGCGGCGCTGACGGAACGTGTTCGCCACCACCGCAATGATCCACGACCGTACCGTCCCCTTGCCGCGGTAGCTGGCGGCGTGGAGCATGCAGCGCACGAAGGCGTCCTGGACCACGTCATCGGCCTCCGCAGCATTTCCGGCCAGGCGCAGCGCGATTCGATGCGCCGTCGGCGCATGCGCGATCAGGAGCTGGTTGAGCGCCTCACGGTCGCCGGCGGTGCGGAACGCGTGCAGCAGGCGGAAATCTTCATCCTGGAAGTGAGGGTTGGCTTGAAGCAGCGATGCGTCCGGGGTCATGCTCATGTCCACGTGAAGGTCTCCGGCATACGAGACTCCACCGCTGCCACCTTTGCCTCAGAATTTCCCCAGACATTGTGAGGGATCTGCGTCTGCGTCATCGCTGATGGGTGCAAAGGACGAGGCAAGCCATCATTTGTCAAATACTTGTGTCGCTTGACCCCGGCTTCACCACGCGAGGACGTTCTCGATCCCGGACTCGGTAAGCGAATCGAGGCGACGCCGATCGGCGCCACGCAGACGCCCTATGCCACTCCCGCGTCCGGCGCCCAGGGGCTGGATCACGTTGGCCCTAGTCCTGCTGTTCCCTGTCGCGCGTTCAGGCGCAACGAGACCGCATCCCGAACCCAAAGGTCACATGGTCGCGAGATCCGCGGTGTCTCGACCACGGGTTGAGTAACGCACCTGTCTGGTGCCGCACGGGGCACTGCATGGTCCAAATTCGCGGGGACGGGGGTCCGCCCTCAGAGATGTAATCGCAGTCATCCAGGGGAGCCTGGATGACTGCGGTCAAAGCGCTCAATTGATGGCTTGGATCAGGAGGGCTGGGTCCACCATCATCTGGCCGATCGCGATGCCGGCGATCATCGCCAGGAGACCTCCTGCATCGAGGAAGAAGCCATCGGCATTCGTACCCATGGACAGACAGGCATGGGCCTTCCCATCCTGCACACGTTGCTGGTAGGTGGAAAACTGGCGCTGCTGCTCTGCT
>JANPIY010000024.1:0-2189 GCA_031425255.1 Planctomycetota bacterium | reverse complement strand
ATAAAGCTCGGCACCGTTCTGGTAGAGGTTCACGTGCAGGCCGCGGGTGCCGTACCCGGCCGCCTGCGCGTCCGGCCGGCCTGGGTTTGAGGCGGGCCTCTTCCAGACGTAGAATTCGGCCTCCGCCGATTCGCCGCTGCTGTTCACGATCGTCACGTTCCCGAACCGGTGGTTGGCGTCGGTCGCGTCGCGGATGACGTCGCTGCCGATCTGGAACGCCTGACGGATCGCATTCAACTCGTTCTCATTTGCGGTGTACCGCACCGCGACCGAGAAGTTGAAAGTGCCCGTCGTGGGGTCGAAGGTCCCGCCGCCGGGGGTCAGGCGGTCTTCGAGCTGTTCAACGGCGATTGATTTCAGGCGAGCTTTGGAACTTGAGGGCATGGGCAGATGCTCCGAAGTTTTTAGTGACCCCTTGTGGGGACCAATAGTCACAGCTTTCACTACATGTGAGGTCCGCCAATCCAAAAAGGGTGTTAAGAATTTGTCGATTGAATTCGCCAAAATCAAGCGTCATTTCATGAAGTGCGTTTTTTTTTCGATTGCGAGGGGCAAAAAGGTGGTGCAATCATTCCGCCAGTTGCAATCCGCGTGCAGGGGACGATGGGGAACGAAGCGGCTACAAACCAGAACCCGATGTGGTAAAATTGCGACGAGGAATAGGAGGCAGCTTATGTCGATTGCATCCCCATCGCTGGCCCGGTTGAAAGTTCTCTACGAGAACGCGGAGTACACGTACTTCCATTCGCTGCCACTGGAGCACTTCATGGAGGCAACGGATCATGCCAAACAACGAATGATTACGATCGAGAGCTTCGCGATCATTCAATCGCAGCGAACCGACGTCCACTTTTTCAACGAACTCCTGATTCAATACCCGTTCGGCGACGACGACTACAAGCCGGGGCAAGTCGTTCCCGATAACTTTGTCGCACTCTCCAACGAACCGCTCGAAGTGGATCGGAGTTTTAACACTCCGCTTCAGCCTGTCGGCCCGTTCCTGGTGATGGAGTACGTCTCGCAGCACAACAAGCGGAAGGACTACGTCGAGAATTACCGCAAGTACGAATTCGAATTGAAAGTCCCTTACTACCTGCTCTTCTATCCGCAGAATTTGGCTTTAAACGTCTACCGGATGGAAGGGAACCGCTACGTCGCGGTGAAGCCAAATGCGGAGGGTCGATTAGCGGTTCCCGAACTTGAAATGGACGTCGCGGTGCTCGAAAATTGGGTACGATATTGGTTCCGAGGAAAGTTGATTCCGTTGCCGGCAGAGCTTTTGAATCAGTTGACTTTGACCCAGAATCAGTTGTTGGTTCTTCAAGATCAATTGGCCGCGGCTCATGAAGAAATCGCTCGTATGAAATCCGAACTCGATGACCGTAACGGAGAATCGTAGCCCGCTACAAACCAGTAACTACAATCTCCGGACGAACCCCCTCTTCCCGGAGTTTCAGTCATGCCGACCAACGCACCGCTCAATCGCAAGCTCCGCATGGGCCTCATCGGCGGCGGGCAAGGCGCCTTCATTGGCCGCGTTCACGCGACGGCCGGAGTGCTCGACAACCGGGCCGCCCTCGTGGCCGGGACCCTGTCCAGCGACCCGGTGAAAGCCAAGGCCTCCGCCGCGGATTACGACATTCCCGCGGACCGGGCGTACGGGTCGGTCTCGGACATGGTCGCGGCCGAGTCGAAGCGGGCGGACAAGGTCGATTTCGTTTCCGTCGCCACGCCGAACCACACGCACTTCGAAATCTCCAAGGCGTTCGTCGAAGCCGGATTCAACGTCATCTGCGACAAGCCGATGACATTCGACCTGGCCCAGGCGGAAGAGCTGCTCGCGGTCGTGGAGAAATCGGGCGTCGTCTTCGCGGTCACGCACAACTACACGGGGTATCCGCTCGTTCGCCAGGCCCGCGAGATGATCGCTAGCGGCGAACTCGGCGAGATCAACGCGATTCGCAGCAATTACATTCAGGGCTGGCTGCGCACGCGGCTCGAGTCGTCCGACCAGAAGCAAGCGAAGTGGCGAACCGACCCCAAGCAATCGGGGATCGCCGGGTGCTTCGGGGACATTGGTACGCACGCCTATAACCTGGGCCGTTACATGACGGGGCTGTTGCCGAGCGAACTCTCGTGCAGTTTGAAAATCTTCGCCGATGGCCGCGTGCTCGACGACTACGGCACCG
>JANPIY010000023.1:0-1877 GCA_031425255.1 Planctomycetota bacterium | reverse complement strand
ATCCAGCATCACAACGTGCTGCTTAGCCGCGAGTATATGGAGAACATCGCGCAGATCGAGCGTGGCGTGATCCCGCAGGTGCCGAGCCTGTATTTGCACAACCCCTCCGCCACGGACGCCACCATGGCGCCGCCGGGCCATACCGCGCTGTATCTCCTGGTGCCGGTACCCAACCTGCGGTTTGGGCTTGATTGGGAGAAGGAGCTGGCGCCGTTCCGCGAGATCGCGCTGGACCGTATCCAGGCGCTGGGTGTGCCCAACATCCGCGAGCGCATCCGCTACGAGAAGATCGTCACGCCCCAGGGCTGGCACGACGACTACGCCATCGGCTATGGCGCCACATTCAACCTGAGCCACGAGATTGGGCAGATGTTGCACTGGCGCCCGGGCAACCGGTTCCAGAATACCGAAGGGCTGTACCTGGTCGGCGGCGGCACCCATCCGGGCAGCGGGTTGCCCGTCATCTATGAGGGTGCGCGCATCACAACGCGGCTGCTGCAGGCCGATCTGGGCCTGCCTGTCACGCCGCGCGAGCCAGCCCAGCCCGCCTTCGCCATCGCTGCGCAGTAACGAGGTCTCTTCATGTCACACGTCATCGTCGTCGGCTCTGGCCTGGGAGGTCTGGCCGCCGCCGCCGTGGCCCGTGCTCGCGGCCACCGGGTCACCGTGCTCGACAAGAACCCCTGGCTGGGTGGCAAGGCCGCCGTGCTGAACGTGGCCGGCCCTGACGGTGGCAATTTCCGCTTCGACATGGGGCCTACGATCCTGACCGTGCCCCGCGTGCTGCGCCGCATCTTCGCCGAAGCCGGGCGTGACCTGGCGACCGACCTGCCGCTGATCAAGCTGGAGCCGCAATGGCGCTGCTTCTTCGAGGACGGCACCCAGGCCGATCTGGTCGGCGACGTGGACGCCATGGCCGCGCACATGAATACCATCGCCCCCAATTTGGGCGAGGGCTACAAGCGCTTCCAGAAAGTCGCTCACCACCTGCACGACGTCTCGGAGAAGTTCTTCTTCTGGAAGCCGGTCGAGGGCATCGGCGACACGCTGAACTTTTCCGACAACTTCAAGCCGGACGTGCTGAAGGACGTCATGGCGCTGCGCATGGGGCAGTCCGCCGCCGGCGTTATCCGCAAGCATGTGCCCGATGCCAATATGGCGCAGATGCTCGACCACTACATGCAGTATGTCGGCTCGAACCCGTATGCTGCGCCGGCGGTGCTGTGCTCTATCGGCGACATGCAGGCGGCTGAGGGCGTGTGGTACCCCAAGGGTGGCACCCGCGCAGTGGCCGAGGGACTGGCCAAGCTGGCTGGCGATCTGGGCGCCGAGCTGCGCACCAACGCCGAGGTCACCGGGTTCGACATCCGCGGCAATGCCGTGCGCGGCGTCGTGCTGGCGTCGGGTGAAACCATCGCCTGCGACGCGGTGATCTCCAACATGGACGCGGTGCGCACTTATGGTGAACTGGTCGGCGGCCCCGCCGGCGACGCGTATGGCGCGAAGTATGAGGCCGCCTGCTCAGGCGTGGTTCTCTATCTCGGCCTGAACAAGCGCTACGAGCATCTCGGCCACCACGACTTCGTCTTCTCCCGCGACCCGGAGGAGGAATTCGACGCCATCTACAAGCGCGGGGAGCCGGCGCCCGACCCGACGGCTTACCTCGCCGCGCCCTCGGGCACCGACCCCTCGGTCGCGCCGGAGGGTGGCGAGGCGCTCTACGTGCTGGTCCACACGCCGTATCTGCGGCCACACCACGATTGGAAGACGATGTTCGCGCCCTATCGGCAGGTCATCCTGGACAAGCTGAAGCGCACGGCTGGGCTGACCGACATCGAGGATCGGATCGTCGTCGAGCGGCACCTGACGCCGCAGGA
>JANPIY010000022.1:0-2803 GCA_031425255.1 Planctomycetota bacterium | reverse complement strand
ACGCAGAGGTGAAAAAGACCCTGCTTTGCCCTTCCTCTGCGTCTCTGCGTCTCTGCGGCCGATTCTTCTTCGTCAGCTCAACCGCATTGGCCGTTGGCCCGTGCCCCCACCCCAAAAAAATCCAGCTCCCGTGTCACTTGTCCAACGATCACCCCACCAACCCCTTGGGCAATCCAGACCGTCCGCCTATCCTCCGCCGACTTCCCACCCCTCCGCCTGTGCACACCCCGTAGCTGTGGCGACCTCCTCGAAGGCATCATGTCTCCCCTCCGTTGCTCCGTCCGTCCCCTGCCTCTGACCCTGACCGGAACCCTGCTGCTCGGCTTGGCCCCCATCTCGGCGGCCGAAGGCACCCGCCTGATCGGCACCGGTCCGATCCAGGTTGGCACCGCCGGAGCCGGGGTCGCCAGTCCGCAGAACTCCAGCTGGCTGTCGCTCAATCCCGCGGGCCTGGTGGAGGTCAGCAGCCGGGTCGATGCCAGTCTCGACATCATCAACGGCCGCGTCTCGGTCACACCGGAGGGTCTGGCCGGCAATACCGCGGACGGCACGTCGGAGGACAGCGTGGTGGTCTTCGCTCCAGCGGTGACGTGGGTGAAGTCCCGCGATGGCGAAGCCTTCGCGTTCGGTTTCTACACCCTCTCGGGCTTGGCGATGGAGTTGCCGCACAGCCGTTCAGCGCTGGGGGCGGCCGGCAATCCGGAATTCGACACCACCTCTGAACAGCGCGTGATGGCGACCAGCCTGGCGTATGCGCGCACCATCGCTCCTGGGCTCTCGCTCGGCCTGGCGGCAAACCTGCTCTACGCCGACTTCCATTCCAACAGCCTCACCCTGAACGGGACCCAGACCGCCGGGAACGATGAACTCGATCGCTCGCTCGGCGGCGGCTTCTCGCTCTCGCTCTACCAACGCTGGGACCGGCTCAGCCTCGGCGCGATCTACACCTCGCGGCAGTGGATGCAGACCTGGGACAAATACCGCGACCTGTTCGCCGGCACGCCCGATCAGCCACCGGTGCTCCAGCTCGGCCTCGCCTGGCGTCCGCTGCCGTGGCTGGAACCGCTGCTCGACTATCGCTGGATCGATTGGAGCTCGGTGGCGACTTTCGGCGCAGACGTTCCGGATCAGGGCCTCGGCTGGCGCGACCAGCACATCCTCAAGCTCGCCTGCAACGCGCACGTGCGCGAGGATCTCACGCTGCGCGCCGGAGTATCCTATGGCCGCTCGCCGATCACCGAGTCGGTGGCCTTCGCCAACGGCCTGTCGGTCCTGACCACCGAATGGCACGCCACCCTGGGCCTCGGCTGGCAACTGGACGAGACCTGGGATGTGCAGCTCGCCTACCTGCACGGCTTCGCCAACGAGGTCACCGACAACGGTGACGACGCCGGCGGTTTCGCCGCGGGCACCAGGATCGATCTCGCCGTCGATGCGCTGGTGATGGGCATGGGGTGGAAGTACTGAGAAGTACTGGGCTGCGGGTGAGCGGTCCATGCTGTTTAGCTAACGCAACGAAGAGGGAGGAAAGGCATAGCCACAGAGCCCACTGAGAGCACAGAGCTGGAGAAGTTGCCCTCTCTGTGCTCTCTGAGGGCTCTGTGGCTGGTTGTCCTTCTCCTGACCTCAGGATTCGGTCTTAGCTAAACGGCATTGGGCCAGCGGTCCCGCTTCCGCCACGTCGGGCGGCTGACCGGTGTGTCGCCGCTGACGACCCCGCTTCCCCTATCATTCGCGGTCATGGCATCTAGCTTCTCCCGGAATCCATCCCGATTTCCGGCCATATGGTCGCTGGCCATGGATGGGTCGGCATTCCTATGTCGGCCTGGCTTCGGCCAACCCAGGAGCTTTCATGAATCCGCTATGGTGTCCCAGTATCGATGACGAGATGCGCGACCAGATGAAGAAGGTGGTCCGGCATTTTCCCACCATGGATGCGACCCTCTTCGAAGGCGGCGGCGGCGGGCTCGGTGCCTTCCCGACCACCAGCAAGCTCTACATCATGGCCCACGGCCACTCGAAGATGCCGGTGTTCAGCTGCAACAAGAAAGTCTGGACCGCGTCGCAACTGGTCGCCCTGCTCAAAGCCGATGGCCTCTCCACCAAATGGCGCGACATCGAACTGCTGGTCTGCCATGCGGGCGAATCGGTCAACTCGCAAGCCGTCGGCGGCAAGCTGCTCGGCATCCGCCAACAGGTGGACGTCGTCGGCAAGGTGACGCCGAAGCTGCAAACGGCCTGGGACGCCACCGCGAAGAAGGGCCAGGCTCCCGGCGCCTTCACCTCGGCTGATCAACTGCTGCCACTCGCCGCGCAGTTCGCGCAGGCGCTCAAGAGCGGCGGCTTCTCCACCTTCCGGGTGATCAGCTACGCTGCTCCGGTGGCGCAGAATTTTTCGGGCGGCAAGGTCACTCTCGATCTCCGCCCCAGCGGTGGGGAGTGGGGCGAACCTCTCGATGCCCATCGGGACCTGGTCAAGATCTGGCTGTAGGAATCAGCCGAGGCTGATCAAACCGCAGAGGACGCAGAGGGCGCAGAGTTGAGAATTTCCAGCTCTGCGCCCTTCCACGCAACTTCCTCGACGGCGACCGATAGCCGATATTCACCACCGAGCTCACGGAGCGCACAGAGAAGAGCTGGTACCCTCTGTGGGCTCTGTGGGCTCTGTGGCAAATATCATTCCCTCCATGAGATGGATGGTCGTCGAGGAACTCGGTTGCCGATCAGCTTGAAGCGGCCAAGCAGGCAAGGGACTCTGCGGTTTGAACTTATCGGTCGCGGGGCCGCGGCTCTTGCGCGCCGT
>JANPIY010000021.1:0-3728 GCA_031425255.1 Planctomycetota bacterium | reverse complement strand
CGAGCAGGCGATCGAGCGAGCCGCCCTTGGGATGATCGTTCAGATCGCCCGCCACCAGGATGTGTTCGATCTGCGGTCGCCAATGATCGTAGATCTGTCGCACGCGTTTGGATTGCTGCCGACGCCGTTTTCCGCTGAAGTCGCTGCCCTTGCTGGCGAAATGGTTGGGCAGCACGAGCAGGGGGGTGCCATCGGGGAGCTCGACCAGGTACTCCGGGCAGTCGCGGCTGAAGATGCGGCTGGTCCCGTCCAGGTCGGCGAGATGCGAGGCCATGCGGGTGATGGGGTAACGGCTGAGGATGCCGGCGTCGATGCCGCGTTGGTCATTGCCATCGATGACCATGTTCCAGCCGTACAGACGTTTCTTCAGCAGGGGCCCCAGAAACTGATCGCTGAACTGCTGGAGGCTCGGGCGATTCTCCACCTCGCACAGGACCAGCACATCGGCATCGACGTCGGCGATGATGCGCGCGGTATTACTGATGGCCTCATCCTCCACCGGTTCTTTTTTCAGCTCGATCCACCCGACCCAGTCGGCACGGCCGCGGGCGGTGATGGTCGCCGGACCGTTCCTCGGCACGGTGAAGAGCTGGCCGCGGATCCTGCGCAGATCGAGGAAGGTCCCATGCGGACGGGTCGCCAGCAGCCCGTGCGTCGCCAGCAGGTCGAGCATGTCCTGCTTATCGGTGGGGCTGTAGGTCGGCAGGTTGAACAATCGATTGAGCTGGGTGGCCGCATCGAGCGCGGGTTGTCCCTCGCTCCAGGTCGCGAGGTTCATGGCTCGCGGCCGCTCGAAGAGGTTCTCGATATTGAAGGTGGCGATACGCATGGTGGAGGCTCCTTGCCGCCATTCATGCCGACCTCGGCGCTGGCGTCCAGTCACGCCTCTGCCTGCTGTCCAGGGCAACAGCATGATGAAAGGCTGATGAATGATGCGCGCAGCCTGCGCCTGCCCTCAGGGCTTGGCGAAAGCATGCAACGCATCAGCGGTGCGGACGAAGACCTGACCATGCGCCAGGGCGATGGAGGCCCGGCCCGGATGATCGCTCGGCAGGGTGGAGGTGCTGAGGACGCGGAAGGCGTCGCTGGCGAAGACCACCACCTCGCCCGACTCGCTCACGGCATAGAGCCGTCCGTCGCCGGCCGTCGGTGAGGCGCGGATGACGGCTTTGGTGGTGAATGTCCCGCGCCAGCGCAACGCGCCGTCGGCGGGGTTGAAACAGGCCAGTTCCCGTTCATCGCCATTGAGCACGTAGAGGTTGCCGCGGTAATACAGCGGCGCCGCCACGTCGCTGCTGAGCACGTCGCTGCTCCAGGCCTCGCGTATCCCGCCCGACTCGTCCGGCGACAGGGCCAGCAGACGGCGTCCGCGCGCGGTGCAGAGGATGATGTGGCCCGCGGCCACCAATGGGCTGGTGATGATGCGCCAATCCTTCGCCTTGGTGTGGTTCCAGCCTTCAAAGCGCCAGCGCTCGACGCCGGTTTCGACATCGTGGCCGGTCAAGCAATCGCCGCCGAGGATCAACACCTGCGTGATCGCGCCATTGGTGAAGGGCATCGGGGTGGTGTAGGAATCCTGCGACTCACCTCGCGCCGGCACCGGGCGCGGGTGTTTCCACAGGTCCTTGCCGGTGCGGGCATCGATGCCCAGAACATACGACCCGGTGCGTGGCGTCGCCGCCACCGCGTCGGGCGAGGTCTGCAGCACCTGCAGGTAGAGCCGGCCGTCGAGCAGCAGGGGGCTCGAACCGTAGACCCACTGGTTGGTGAAGCGGCCGTGGTCTTTCTGCAAGTGACGTCGCCAGAGGAGCGTCCCCTGGTGAGTGAACGCGGCGAGGTCGCCGCTGCCGAACAGCACCACCACCCGCTCGGCATCGACCACCGGCGACGGCGCCGCGAGGTCGTCGCGATGGCTGGGATTGAAGGCGACGCCGACCTCGTTTCGCCACAGGACTTGACCGTCATCACGCCGCAGCGCCAGCGCGACGAAGAGCGAGGTCTCGCGATCGATCGCGGTGACGAACACCTGATCGCCCCACACCGCCGGCGTCGCATCGCCGACCCCAGGGAGCGGCTGCCGCCAGCGGCGGGTCGACTCATCCAGGCGCTCAGGCAGCCCGGTCTCGGTGCTCGCACCATCGAACGTCGGTCCACGCCAGTTGGGCCATTCGCCCGCCCCCACCTCGTCGATGACCAGCAGCAGGACGAGGAGAAGGAGGACGACGACGGGCATGGTGATCCTCGCACGATGCAGCACATCGGTGGGCCGGGTTGCCGTCAATGCCGGAAGCAATCGGGGAAAACTGTCAAACCGCCTGATCGAGAGATTCAGCACACGTGCTCACTCGAGCAACCTGGACATGACCCGTTACGGCTTGCCGGGCGGCAGCTCGTCGCCGTTCTTCCGATACGCCGGGGGCGTATAGATGTTCAAGGTGCGTAGCAGCGTACGTCCGGTGTTGCGCACCTCGTGACGATCACCGTGTTCGATCAGCACCAAGGTGCCGCGTCGTAGGGGATGGGCACTGCCGTTGACGGTCGCGAAGCCGGTGCCAGCAACGATGAAGAGCCATTGATCGGCGCCGCGATGCCGATTACGCGGACCGCCCTCAGCCTTGCCTGGGGCGAGTACCATCTCTGCCGCCTGCGCCCGGCGATTTCCGATGCTCACGCGGAAGCCTTTACCGAAACGCAGGTGCTGATGCTTCATCTCAGTAGTCCGTCATCTTCCTAGCGACGGACGGATGAACCGCCGGCGAACAGATCGAGCATCGCCGCATTGAAGGCCGGGAGGTCGTCCGGCTTGCGGCTGGTGACCAGGTTCCCATCGCGCACCACCGGCGCATCGACCCAGTTGGCTCCCGCGTTGGTGAGATCGGCTTTGAGCGAAGGCCAAGACGTCAGCTTCTTGCCTTTGACACCACCGGCGTCGATCAAGGGCCACGGACCATGACAGATGGCAGCGATGGGTTTGCCGGCGTCGACGAAACTCTTGATGAAGGCGATGGCCTCGGGCACTACACGCAGCTTGTCCGGATTGATCACTCCACCTGGCAGGAGCAGGGCATCGAAGTCGGCAGGCTTGACCCGCGACAGCACCTGATCGACAGAGACGCTCCTCCCCCAGTCGTCCGTCTTCCAGGCACGGATCGATCCACCTTCGGGTGCGATGACCACGACGGTGGCACCAGCGTCAGCGAGCGCTTCACGCGGCTCCAGGAGCTCTGATTGTTCAAAGCCATGAGTCGCCAGGATGGCGACACGTTTGCCGGCGAGGGCGCCATGGTGAGCCGAGGTGTCCGTACGGTCGGCGTCCGTGCAGCCGGCGATGAATGCGGTGATGACGAATGCCGCCACCATCAACATGATCGGGGCGACGCTCATCCGGGAACGCGAAGGCAGGGATGATGACGAAGGTGCGGGGCACGGCATAAGGACTTCCTTCGCGTCGATTTCACGCGGGCTGTGGCAGGGATGGGGTCAGCGCCTCAGTGCATCCGCCATGCCAAGCAGTGCAGCATCGCCAGGCCATCGCATCTCGGTCCATCGTGCGGATATGACCCGCCTGCGTTCAACCCGCTGCACGCTGCACGATTGGTTGGTGCGACGAAGTGATGCCAGAAGGATATGCTCGACGGTCCGTCATCAGAGACTGGGCGGCGATAGGAATTTGGCGATGACCTTATCGAAGGTGCGGTTCCACTCCTTCCAGTCATCGGGTTTCACCA
>JANPIY010000020.1:0-4482 GCA_031425255.1 Planctomycetota bacterium | reverse complement strand
GCCATCCAGCTGCAGCGGGATGTCCTTGCCGTCGTACGCCGCCAATTGCGGCTTGGGATCGAAGGTGTCGACGTGCGATACGCCACCGCCCATGAAGAGGAAGATCACGCGCTTGGCCTTGGGCGCATGGTGCGGTTTCTTCGGCGCCAACGGATCGACGGGCGCGGCAGGGCCTTCGCCGCCGTAGGCGCGCTCATGCATCAGCGCACCGAGCGCGAGCGCGCCGAAACCATGGGCGGCCTTGGTCAGGAGATGGCGGCGAGAGAGCGGGGTCATGGGAGCTCCTGGAGAGGGAGGAAAGGTAGGCACCACCGCGGCCACCGAGCGCACCGGAGTGGCAGCACCGACTTGCTCAGTCGATGAACATGAAGTCGTTGCCGCACACCAGCGCGTGCGCGTAGGTCTGCCAGGCCACCGCGCGATCGCCGCCCTTGGCGAGGAAGGCCTTGGCGAGCTTGAGCTCGGCCACTTCCGGGGGGCGCCCGAGGAGCAGCAGGTGCAGGCGGGTGATCGCCGCTTCATCACCACTGCCGGCACGCGCGGCGGCGAGAGCGGCGGAGGTACGGGGCAGCGGGTTGTTGAGCATCCACAGCGCCTGCTGCGGCACGATCGAACTCTCGCGCCGCGCCATCATCGCCGAGGGATCGGCGCCGTCGAAGGTGGTCCAGAACGCATCCGTGTCGAAGCGGCTGACGTGTTGGAAGATGGTGCGCCAGGGCGGCGCCGTGCGCGGCCACGGCGGCTGATCGTCGACCGCGGTGGTAAGGGTGCCGGCGACCGCCAGCAGGCTGTCGCGCACCGCCTCGGCCTGCAGGCGCCAACGGTTCTGGCGCGTCAGCAGGTGGTTCTCCGCATCCGCCGCCAGGCTCGCCGGCAAAGGGACGCTGGCCTGCTGCCAGGTCGCCGAATGCAGGATGGCGCGGTGCATCGCTTTCAGCGACCAGCCGCTGGCGATGAAACGCCGCGCGAGGTGATCGAGCAGTTCGGGATGGGTTGGGGTCTCGCCGCGCAAGCCGAAATCGGACGGTGTGCGCACCAGGCCCTGGTTGCCGAAATGGTGCTGCCAGAGGCGGTTCACCATCACCCGTGCCGTCAGCGGGTGGTCGGGACCAGTCAGCCAACGGGCGAGTTCGAGGCGGCCGCTGCGGTCGGTTCCGATCGGTTGCTGGCTGGTGCCGGCGAGGACCTCGGGGAAACGCCGCGGGATGACGTCACCCTGCTTCTGGAAGCTGCCGCGGATGTAGAGGCGTGTATCGCCGATCTTCGCATGCAGGCTGCCTGGGATGCCGCCGTCCTCGGCGCGATAGGCGATCGGCAGCGGTGCAGCGCGGTAGGCGGCACGTTCCTCCGGCGTCGGCTCCTTGCCGTGCTCCTTCTTGCGCCGCGCCGATGAGATCTCGCGGTCCTCCAGCGCCTTCGCCTGCTTCCTGCCATCCTTCACCAGGTCGTAGCGCAGGCGCAGGCTCTTGCCGTCGGCGATGCGGGTGCTGAAGAAGATGCCGGCCAGCGCGGTGTAGTCCGCCTGCGAGATGGGATCGAACTTGTGGTTGTGGCAGCGCGCGCAGGAGACGCTCAAGCCCATGAACGCGCGCCCGACCAGATCGATCTGGTCGTCGACCATGTCGGCGCGCACCTTCTCGCGCTCGGTGTCGTTCTCCTGCCAGTTGCCCAGCGTCAGCACGCCGGTGGCGATGATGGCGTCGCGCCCACCGCCCTCGCTCGGCGTGAGCAGGTCGCCGGCGAGCTGCATGGTCAGGAAACGGTCATAGGGCAGATCGTCGTTGAGCGCGCGGATGACCCAGTTGCGGTAGGCGATGGTGTAGGCGGGGAAGTGGGTGTACTTGGGATCGTAGGTGATGGCATCGGCGTAACGCACCAGGTCGAGCCAATGGCGCGCCCAACGTTCGCCATAGCGCGGGCTGGCCAGCAGGCGCTCCACCACGCGTACGAAGGCGTCGGGAGCGGCGTCGCCGAGGAAGTCGGCGATCTCCTCGGGCGTCGGCGGCAGGCCGGTGAGGTCGTAGGTCGCGCGCCTGATCAACACCAGACGGCCGGCCGGCGGGGCGGGCCGCACGCCCGCGGCTTCCTGCCGTGCGGCGATGAAGGTGTCGAGCGGGTCACGGACCCAGGTGCGGTCGGCCACCACCGGCAGGGCCGGGTCGGACATCGGCTGCAGCGACCAGTGGCGGCGTTGCTGGGGAGTGATCGTGAAGGCCGGGCCGGCGCTGGCGACGATGGTGATGCCGGCGTTCTCCGGCCAGGGTATGCCGTCGGCGATCCACTGTTCGAGCACGGCGATGTCCTGGTCGCTGAGTCTGGCCTTCTTGTGCGGCATCTTCAGCTGGGCGTCGCTGTGTTTCAGGGCGCTGATGAACAGGCTCTCCGCTGGATTCCCGGCCACCGCCGCTGGACCGCGTTTGCCGCCCGCCAGGAGGCCGGCGCGAGAGCTGAGATCGAGGCCAGCGCTCGGCTCGTTCGAACCATGGCATTCGAAGCAGTGCTCGGCCAGCAGCGGGCGGATGGTCTTCTCGAAGCGCTCGGTGTCCTTGCCTGAGCCCGTCGGCAGCGCCACGATCGTCGCGGTGGCGGCCGAGCCCGGCCAGGCCATGCCACCGGCGATCCAGCGCTCGAGCGCGGCCACCTCCTCGGCCGGCATGGGCTCCTTGGGCGGCATCTGCACGTCGCCCTGGCGTTTGACCGCCAACATCACCAGGCTCCTGCTCGCATCGCCCGGGATCGCGGCCGGTCCCGAGTCGCCGCCCATGAGCGTCGCTCGCAGGCTGTCGAGACGCAGGCCGCCCTTCTGCTTCTTTTCCCCATGGCAGGAAAAACAGCGGGCTTCCAGCAGGGGGTGGATGGTGGTGGTGAAGAACGCGTCCTGATCGGCGGCGCGGAGTGGAAGCAGGGCCAGCAGCGCCAGCAATGCGCTGGCTGCGGACGGGCCCATGCGGAAGCGCGCCGGGTGACCGATCGTGATGCCTCCGACGCTCCGCGTCGCTGCCGTTCCGCTGCCGTTCCGGCGCTGGAGGAAGTGCCGGCGGCGGTTGATTGGTGGCTGACTGGCGATGATGTGCGCGTGCGACATAGTGCCGGCATCCTAACAGGAGCCGAACGTGCATCGTGGCCATTCAGGATGTCGCTATGACGGATCGTGATCCCAGCCTGGGCCTGGGCGTATTGCGGGATGCGATCTACGGCGGCGCGCTGGTCACTGCCCAGGACAAGGCCGCCCTCGTCAGCGCCCTCCGCCGCAGCGGTCTGCGCCTGCCCATGACGGTGGTGGCGGTGCAGCCCGAAGGCCGCGACCTGGTTCCACCCGACCGACGGGTACGCGCGCTCAAGCTGCACCCAGGGCTGGAATACTGGTGCATCCTCGGCGACCCGGCGCGCGTGATCCGTGCGCTCGATCGCCAGGGTGCGCTCTCTGGCGCACCTCAGCCTTGTGCAGCCATCGAACAGCTGCTGGGTGCGATCCGCACGTCGGTGGTCGACATCCGCTTCAAGGAACTGCCGCGGCGGCATCCTGTCCCGTTGCCCAAGGCCGATGCCGCCGACGAGGCCCGCCTACGCGCGCACGTGCTCAACCTCATCGGCCTCGGCGATCCCGCCTGGCACGGACACGCCGTGCGCTGGACCGCGATGATCAGCGTCCGCCACCTGCGCAGCCTGAACAATTTTCGTCGCAAGATGGTCGAACTGCTGGCCCAGCTCACCCGCGCGCACGACGACAAGGACCTCGGGCATACCTTCTTCCTCGCCCTCCAGCGGATCTACGACTGCCACACCTACACCGCACTGGAGGCCGAGTTTCCCCGGGTGCTGCAGGCCATGGTGACGCGCCTCGGGCGGGGCCGGGGCGCCGCCGGCGACCTGACGCGCGCGCGTTCAGCCGCGGTGCGCGCCGCGGCCACCTGCGTGCGCGAACGTTTCCGCGAACCGATCAGCCTGGAGGACGCCGCCGTCGCCGCCGGCGTCAGCGCCGCGCACCTGGCGCGTTGCTGGCGGCGCGAGATCGGTTCGTCGGTCGGGGGAACTCTGCGCGACCTGCGCCTCGGTGAAGCGCGCCGACTGCTCGCGGAGGGCAACCGCACCGTGCTCGACGTCGCCCTCCAATGCGGATTCGGTTCAGTCGAGCACTTCCACCGGGTGTTCCGCGCCACCCTCGGCAGCAGCCCCGACATCTGGCGGCGAGGGGTGGCCACTCAGGACGACTCGGCCTGAGCCGACATGCGGGCAGGTGGTTGTCGTGGGTGCAGCGACGTGATCATGCGCGCCCATGAACCTCCGCACCGTCTGCGTCCTCTGGTTGTCGGTGGGCTTGGCCCCGGCGACCGAACATCTCGATCTGGGCAATGGTGTCCGCCTCGAGGTCAGCCCGGTCACCGCCGGTGCGACCACCCTAGGCTCACCAGCGGATGAGGCCGGTCGCGGCGAGGGCGAATCCCAGCGCACGGTGCGGATCACGCGCGACTTCCTGATCGG
>JANPIY010000019.1:0-8829 GCA_031425255.1 Planctomycetota bacterium | reverse complement strand
CGCTTCACGCTTCTTGCTTCTGGCTTCTGGCTTCTGGCTTCTGGCTTCTGGCTTCTGGCTTCTGGCTTCTGGCTTCTGGCTTCTGGCTTCTGGCTTCTGGCTTCTGGCTTCTGGCTTCTGGCTTCTGGCTTTGAGATCGTGGATGAGGTTTTCCGTGGGTTGATTCCTTGCATCCCCCAGCCTCCGGACCGTGCTCGCCGTCAAGGCTTCCCTCGCTGCGCTCGGCGCCTGCGGCGGCCTTGACCGCTGCGCGCGGCCCGGTGTCAGGGGGATGGAAGGAATCCACCATGGCACGTTTCACCAAACTCCATATCTGGCATCACGCTCGCGAACTGCTCCGCGCAGTGTCCGCAGCATCGCAGGAGATGCGCACCGAGGGCGACCTGAAGGCGCAGATCCGCCGCGCCGCCATCTCCATCGTCAGCAATATCGCCGAAGGTTCCGAACGTGGATCCGATCGGGATTTCCGACGGTTCCTCCTCATCGCCCAGGCGTCCAATGCCGAGGTCGAAGCTCAAGCGACCATCGCAGAGGATCTCGGCTGCATCGCTCCGCTGATCGCCAGGAGTTTGATCGCACAGAGTCAGCTACTGGGACGGATGATCGCGCGGTTCATCGCTGCACTGGATGCGAGCGGGTGAACAGGTGCGTCGCTGGCTGCTGGCTGCTGGCTGCTAGCTGCTAGCTGCTGGCCTTACGGGCGCCAGACCTCGACGCGGTGCGGGCCGCCGGGGGTGGTGAGGGCGATGCGGTGGTCGGCGATCTCTCCACCGTTGACCACGGTGCGGCGCTCGCCGCGCGCGATGGCGATGGTCCAGGTTTCTTGGGCGTGGCGGTAGCTGACCTCGAGTCGCGTCCAGGCGCTGGGGAGCCGCGGTTCGATCACCAGGGCACCGCGCTCCAGGCGTACGCCCAGCAGTTCCTCGACCAGCAGGCGGTACATCCAGCCGGCGGAGCCGGTGTACCAGCTCCAGCCGCCGCGCCCGGTCCAGGGAGCGGTGGCGTAGACGTCGCCGCAGAGCACGTAGGGCTCGGTGCGGCGTTGTTCGAGCTGTTGGGGATCGGCGCCACGGCGGATCGGGTCGAGCATGGTGACGACGTCCCAGGCGCGGTCGTGGTCGCCCAGACGCGCGTACGCCAGCGCCACCCACACCGCGGCGTGGGTGTATTGGCCGCCGTTTTCGCGGACACCTTCCGGGTAGCCGCGGATGTAGCCGGGATCGCCGTCGTTTTCACCGAAGGGGGGGTGGAACAACCGCACCACGCCACCCGGACGATCGATCAGCTCGCGCTCGACCGAGTCCATCGCCATGCGCGCGCGGCCGTGGTCGGGCACGCCGGCGATCACCGCCCAGCTCTGCGCCAACGAATCGATGCGGCAGGCGCGATTGGCCGATGACCCGATGGGTTGGCCGTGATCGTCGTAGGCGCGGCGGTACCAGGCGCCGTCCCACGCCTCGTCGGCGGAACGCATGAGGGTGGCGCTCCAGGTCTCGAGCTGCTTGACCAGCTCAGGCTGGTTGCGTGCGCGGATGAACGGCAGGTAGGCGGCGATGACGTGGTGGAGGAAGAAGGCCAGCCACACGCTCTCACCGCGGCCTTCATGACCGAGGCGATCAAAACCGTCGTTCCAGTCGCCACCGCCGATCAGCGGCAGGCCGTGTTCGCCCAGGGCCTGCGCGCGCATGATCGCGCGCAGGCCGTGGTCGTAGAGCGAAGAGGTCTCATTGGCGACCAGTGGCAGCTCGTAGACGTCGCCTTCGCCCCGGCGCGGGGCGCGACCGCTGAGGAACGGCACCATCTCGTCGAGGACGGCGCGGTCGTCGGTGGCGTCGACATAGCGCGCGATCGCCAGCGGCAGCCACAGCAGATCGTCGCTGCAGTGGGTACGCACGCCGCGTCCGGCCGGCGGATGCCACCAGTGCTGGACGTCGCCTTCGCTGAACTGACGTGAAGCCGCCAGCACGAGCTGGGCACGCAGCGCGGCCGGATCGCAGTGCACCAGCGCCATGGCGTCCTGGAGCTGATCGCGGAAACCGAAGGCGCCGCCGGATTGGTAGAAACCGCCACGGGCCCACATCCGGCAGGCGATGGTCTGGTAGGGCAGCCAGCGATTGACCAGCAGGTTGATGGAGCGTTCGGGCGTCGTCACCTGGACGGCACCGAGCAGCGCGTCCCAGCGCGCGGCGAGCTCGGCGAGCCCGCTCGCCACCATCGTCGGCTCGCGCCAGCGGCTGGTGAGCGCCATGACGCTGGCGACGTCCGCATCGCAGGCCAGCACGAATACCACTTCACGTTCCTGTCCTGGGGCGAGTTCCAAGCTGGTCTGCATCGCCAGGCAGGGATCCAGGCAGGCGCCGGTGCGGCCATCGAGCTGGATGCGGCGCATGGCCTCTGGACGGTCCCAGCCGCGATTGCGCCCCAGCACCGTCGCGCGATCGCCAGCGACGCTGCGCGAACGCAGATTGCAATCGAGCGCGACCACCTTGCTGCCGTGATCGGCGTGTTGCGGATTGCGCATGGTCAAGGCGCCGGTGCGCGGATCGACGGCGCTGATCAGGTAGGCCGCTTCGCGGCGGCGTTGTTCGCCGAGCACCGCCTCGCCGACCCAGGTCAGGCTGAGACGACGCACGCGCTCGCCACGGTTGGCGATACGCCAGCGCCAGATGCGCACCGGGTCGTGAGCGGCGACGAAGGTGATGAGCTCGCTCGCCAGATCATCGTGATGACAGGTGAACGAGGTGGTGCCGATGCCATGGCGCACGACGTAGCGGCTCGGCGCGGCCGCCGGCCATGGGCTCGGCGACCAGAAGCCGCCGTCCTCCTCGTCCCGCAGGTAGAGGGCTTCGCCGCTGTGCTCGCACACCGCATCCGCCGGCCACGGCGTGAGCCGGAATTCGTGGCAGTTGCCGGCCCAGGTGCAGGCCGTTCCCGAGCTCGACACCAGGGCGCCGAAGCGCGGATTGGCTAGGACATTGCACCAGGGCGCCGGCGTGGTGGCGCTGGGGTCGAGCACCACCAGGTAATCGCCATCGGCGAGGAAACCCCCCAGGCCGTTGGCGAATTCCAGGCGCCCTGGCAGTGGGGCCGGCACCATCGCGCGGCTGCGCGGCGAACGTGGCGGCGTCAGCGCTTCGATCATCGGCGCGGGGCGCAGACGCCGCAGCGCCTGATCTGTCAAGGTGCCTTCCTGCGCGCTCAGCACCAACCGGGCGGAAGCCATCAGCAGCAGACGGTCATCGTCCGGCACCTGATCGGCGTGGCAGAGGAACACGCCACCGGAGCGCCCGGCGCGTCCTGCCGAGGGACCGCCGGCGATCATCCCGGCCAGGCGGTCGTGGAGGTCCTGGCGGTAGCCGGAGGCGTCCTCGTTCCACAGCACGAGGTCGACCAGCAGGCCCTTGGCATGTAGCCAGGCGTGCGCCCCCAGGCAATCGCGGGCGAAGGGCAGTGCGCTGTCGTTGGCGATGCGCACCAGGATCAGCGGCAGATCGCCGGAGATGCCATAGGACCAGAGCGCGGAACGCGGCCGGCGGCTGAGGGCGACCACGCCGGCGGGCGCCCGCCGGGCCGCGCTGGTGGCGATGAGCAGGCCGCACAGGCGCGAGGCGGCCTGCGCCAACTCGACGCTCACGCCCAACTGATGCAACAGCAGGCGGGCGTGGCTCCAGGCCAGCCCGGCAACCCGGTCGGTCATCGCCCGATCGCGGTAGCGGCGCGCCAGCACCAGTGCGTCCTCCTCGTTGGCGGCGATGCCCCAGATCACATCGATCACCACCGGCAGATCCGGCACCAGGAGGATGCGGCGACGCATGGCGGCGATGGCATCGAGCACGGTACCGGTGCTGCCCGAGAGCGGGCCGGCATGGTCGAGCGCTGCCGGTGCGCGCAGGGAGCGGCCGCGGCCGATGAAACGGTGGCGGTCGGTTTCGACGCTGGCGGCGGTATGCTCGGCCCCGTGCACCGTCATCAGATGCAATGCCACGGTGGTGGCGTCGCCGCTGCGACGTGGCCGGCGGCGGAACAGCAGCGTCTGCTCGGCGGTGACGAAGCTGGTGGCGACGCCCAACGAGGCGAAGGCCTGGTGCGCGAGATCGGCGTCGCCCGGACCCACCACCAGTTCGCCACAGGTGGTCAGCTCGATCACCCGCGGCAGGGCCGAGCGATTGATCAGGGTGATGCGGCGCAGCTCGACGTCATCCTCGGCGGGCACCGCGATCTCGGTGGTGCATTCGATGTCGTGATCACGCCGTCTGAACTCGGCCTTGGCGTCGGAAAAGACCGCCTGGTAGGTGGTATGGCCCTGTAGGGCGGGTTGGTGCGTGGTCGACCAGCGGTGGCCGCGCTCGACATCGTGCAGGTAGCAGAACAGGCCATCGTTCTCGGCCAGCACATCGTCGTGCCAGCGATTGAGCTGCTGGCCATTGCAGCGGCTGACGCCGCCGCCGGAGGCGGTGATCAGGACGTGGTAGCGGCCATTCGATAACAGCGTGGCCTCGACCTGCGCGGCATTGGGATCGCTGATCACGCGCAGCCCGGTGGGCTCTTCGCGCGCTCCGGTGGGCGTCCGCACCGGATCGCTGTCCTGGTCCTCGGGCGCGACCAGCGGCGCACGTTCCTGCAGCAGCAGTTCGAGACAGCGCAGGTGCGGGTCGGCGCTGAAGCGTCGCCGCATCGGCCCATCGGCGAGCACGTGTACGCACGCCAGCAGCGCCATGCCCTGGTGGTGCACCATCCAGGATCGCACCACCGCGCTGGTGGAGCCCGGGGCGAGGCGCGCGGGGGTGTAGTCGATCGCCTCGTAGAAACCGTAGCGGCCCATCATGCCGAGCTTTTCCAGACGGCGCAGATTGGCGACCGCCGCCCGTGGATCGATCAGCAAGGCGAGCGCCGAGGCATACGGTGCCACCACCACGTCCTCGGCCAGGCCGGGTTTGATGCCGAGCCCAGGGACGCCGAAGCCGCGATATTGCCACTGGCCGCTGGCATCGGTGAGGTGGTAACCGGATTCGGAGATGCCCCACGGCACCGCGCGTTCGCCGCCGTAGGCGATCTGCCGTGCCAGCATCGCGCGTTGGCTGATGGTCAGCAGCGAGCCTTCGAATTCCGGCATCAGCAGATCGGGCATCAGGTACTCGAACATCGAGCCCGACCACGACACCAGCGCCGGGGCGCCGCCAGCATCGATGAGCTGGCGGCCGAGCGCGAACCAGTGTTCCAGCGGCACCTGGCCGCGCGCCACCGCGAGGTAGCTGGTCAGGCGCGCCTCCGAGGCCAGCAGGTCGTAACAATTGCGATCGAGGCGGGCCTCTTCGACCTGGAAGCCGATCGACAGCAGTTTGCGTCGCGGGTGGTAGAGGAAGCTGAAGTCCATGGCCTCGACCAGCGCCTGTGCCCGGGCCGCCAGCAGGTGGGCACGTTCGATCAGCGCCCGCGCCGCATCGGGCGCGTCGCCGGCGGGGCGGGTGGCCATCTCCTCGAGCGTGGTGGCGTCATCGGCGAGGCAGGTACGCAGGAAGGCCGCTTGGCCGCGCGCCTGGCGCACGATCGCCGCCAGCCACCAGTCGGCCTCCTCACCGATGCCGCGGAAGGAATCGGCCTGGGTCTCGACCCACGCGGCGATGGCATCCAGGCGTTCGCTGCAGGCGCTGATGGTCGTCGGCAGTTCGCTGACGCGGCGCGCCAGATCGCGCACCAGGCCCACGGCCTGCGGTTTGGCGGTGCAGGCCAATTCCAGCCAGGCGACGGTCTGCTGCAATCCCGCGCCGATGATCGCCGGACGCGCCGCCTCGCGCCCGAGCGCGACCAACCCCTGCGCCAGGACCAGCAGCGAGCCGAGCAGGTTGCCGCTGTCGACGGTGCTGAGGTAACGTGGCGGCAGGGGCTGGTAGGTGCGGATGTCGTACCAGTTGCAGAAATGGCCGCGATGGCGTTCGAGTTTCTCGAGCGCGCTGAGCATCGCCTCGCCGCGTTCGAGCAGGGTCGGCAGCGGCAGGTAGCCGAGGTCGTGCGCCGCGAGGTCGGCGAGCAGGGCCATGCCCATGTTCGTCGGCGAGGTGCGGGGCGCGATCAGCGCCACCGGCTCCTCCTGCACATTGTCGGGTGGCAGCCAATTGCTCTGCGGTCCGATGAAGGTCTCGAACCAGCGCCAGGTGACCCGCGCGGTGAGGGCGACCATCTGCTGATCGGCACTGGTGAGCGCCGACACCCCGCTCACGCGGGTGCGGCTGAGCCACCACGCCAGGGCGGGGCCGAGGAACCAGATGCCCGCGACGGTGAGGGCGACCGGATCGGCTCCGGCCACGGCCACCAGAATGACCGCGGCGAGGGGATTGCCCCACAACACCCGGTAGACTCCAGGGAGATCGCTGCGCGCCTGCCGTTCGGCCTGGCTCGAGGTCACCCATTCCAGGCGATGGCGATGACTGACCAGCATGCGCCACAGCGCCACCATCATGGCGTGCAGCGCCAACGTCGCTTCGCACGGCAGCAGCACGAAAGGAAGGGCGATCAACGCGAGCTCACGCACGAAACCACGTCCGACGCTGGTCAGGTGGGCATTCCAGCGCACCAGCATCGGGCGCCGCAGCGCCGCGGGCATACTGGCGATGAGCGGCGTCGCCAACCACCAGGCCAGGAGCGCCAGCAGCGCCAACCCACCGCTGCCCGCCATCAGGTCGACCAGGACCACCGCCAAGGCCGCGGGCGGCACCAGCGCCCGCCGCAGGTTGTCACCGATGCGCATGCGCGCGAGGTGGTCGAGACGGTTCACCCGCCAGCGGCGTTCGCCATTGCGCACCCAGGGCAGCAACCACGGCGCGATCTGCCAATCGCCCCGCATCCAGCGATGGCGCCGCGCGCGGTCGGCCAGCAGGCGCGCGGGCTGGTCCTCGACCAGCGATACGTCGCTGACCAGCGCCGCGCGGGCATAGCAGCCTTCGATCAGGTCATGGCTCAGGATGGTGTTGTCGGGAAAGCGACCGTGCACCGCACGGTCGAAGGCCACCAGGTCGTAGATGCCCTTGCCGACGAAGGAGCCCTGCCCGCGCAGGTCCTGCCACAGATCGGCCTCCACCCCACTGTACGCATCGATGCCTGGTTGCGGCGCGCTGAGGCGGGCGAAGTGCGAGCGAGTAGCGCTGGTGGTGGTGATCGCCACCCGCGGCTGCAGCAGGGCATGGCCGGCGATCACCCGGCCATCGGCGGCGTGCTGCGGTCGGTTGAGCGGATGCGCCAGCGTCGCCACCAGACGACGTGCGCTGCCGGGCGGGAGCTGGGTATCGGTGTCGAGCACGATGACCTGGCGGACGCCGCTGAGCGCTGTGTGGTCGCCGACGATGAGGCTGAAATGCTGACGCTCGCCCCGCAGCAGAAGGGCGTTGAGGTGCTCGATCTTGCCGCGTTTGCGCTCCCAGCCCATCCATCGGCGTTCCCCCGCATTCCACCGCCGGGGCCGGTGCAGCAGCAGGAAGGGCGCCGGCCGGGCCTGGTCGAGGTCGGCCTCCTCTGCGGTCGGCGCGAGCACCCCGGTGCCGCCGACCGCGCCAGCGCGCCCATGACGCCGGTTCAGCCGCTCGATCGCCGCCTTGGCCGCCGCCAGGATGGCCTCGTCCGTCGGCAGATGCTCCTGATCGGCGTCGCCGAAATCGGTCAGCAGGGCGAAGCGCAGGCCGGCATCGCGATTGGCGAGGAAGCGCAGTTCCAGCGCTTCGGCGAGCGCGTTGGCATCCTCGCTGCGATGGAGCATGGTCGGGATCGCCACCAGCGTGCGCAGGTCCTCGCCGACGCCGCCCAGCAGGGCGAGCCTGGGCAGCCGCCGCGGCGTCAGCAGACGGCCGTGCAGCCAGGCGACGAATTGGATGGTCGGTTGGCTGGCGGCGACGAGGGCGGCGGCAGCGAACAGCAGCGCCGCCCACCACGGCGTATGAGCCGGCAGCGCCAGCACGGTCAGCAGCAGCGCCATAGCGCCAGCCCCGAGCAGGACCGCGAGGCTGTAGGGGATCTCGCCATGGCGGCGGTACCAGCGCCCGAGGGTGCTGCGCAGCGACCAGCGCAGGCCCAGGGCGCGTTCGAGCGCCGGCCGCTGTTCGCCCAGCAGCCAATGGCCGACATGGCGGGCTTCGCCGGGCGCGGTAGCCGCCGTTGCCAGCGCCACCGCGGTCTCGGCGACCCACGATTCCTCGCGCCGGCTGCGCCGGGCCAGCGCCTCGACCGCATGACGATAGGCGTCGCGGGTATCGTCATCCATCGCGGCATGCAGGCCGGCGGGTTCGTTGCGCAGGATGCTTTCGACCACGCTGGTGGATTCGACCACCGACCGCCAGTCGATCTCATCGAGCCGGCGCAGACTGGTGATGGTGACTTCGGCGCTGAGCTGATCGACCGCCTGGATCTGCGTATGGCGCAACACGTCCTGGTCGCTGTCGCGTCCGAGCGCGGCGAGGCGGGCGGCCAGCCAGCCGTTGACCACCGGCAGGGCCGCCTGACGCCCATGCAGATTGCGGATGATTTCCGCGACGAAGCTCGGCGAGGGCTCGGCATACGCGGTCGCCAGGCGTCCGAGCTCGACCACCAGCTCGGCGGGATGCTCTTCGGCCACCCGTACCAGGCGGGCGCTCCAGGCGGCAGCGGCCTTGGCCTGCCGCTGCATGATGACCACCCGGCGGGCGAGGCGGGCCAGGTTGTCGATCAGCCCCAGGCGTAACAGGATCGGTAGAGCCCACAGTTCACCCAGGCGCAGCGGTCGGATCTCCTGGTAGGCGGCGATGTAGCGCGCGAGCGTCGACTCGTCGAGATGGCCATCAGCGAAGGTGATGTAGTCGCGCGCCA
>JANPIY010000018.1:0-3520 GCA_031425255.1 Planctomycetota bacterium | reverse complement strand
ATTCTGCGGATTGTTGACCGCCTGGTTCGCCGCCTGCACCGTCAACGAGCGCATGCGCACCAGCAGTTGCGACACCTCGTCCATCGCGCCATCCGCGGTCTGGACCATGCTGATGCCTTCTTCGCTGTTCCTGGTCGCCTTGTCGACGCCCGCCAAGTGGTGCCGCAGGTTGTTCGCCAGCACCATGGCCGCCGGATCATCACCGGCCCGGCGCAGGCGCACGCCCGACGACAAACGATCGAGGGTCTGCTCCAGCAGCCGATCGACCCCGCGCAGGTTCTGATGGGCGAACACCGCCGCGAGATTGAAATTGATGCGCAGGGACATGTCCCACCCCCAGTTGGTGCACCTGGGGGAACGCAATGGATGAGCCAATGGCCAGGCGCCCGCTGAGGACATCGCAATAGAGCTGGCCGTAAGTGGTTAACCAACGCCCTGCCATCCCATTACACCACGGGAGGTCACACCCCCCGGGACAGCCGGCTGCCAGCCGGCCAGGGGCAATCAGATGTCCATCCCCTGGAAGTCCCAAGCGCCTCAGGCTTCATTAATAGGAAGAGAATCGAGAAGTCCGTCCCCGACGGTCACCCATGAATGACGAGCCCCACCTTCGACAGTTCGACATAAACCGCACCGGGATGGTGCGCCTCAATCGCTCGGACCGCAGCAACGACCCGTGGAATCAATTCGCGATTGGAACCATTGCCAATGGAGATCAGGAGGAGGCGACGCGGTCGCGCGCGGAGCACGTGGCCAGCAACGAAATCCGCATCCTTGGTGACGACCCAACGTTCATGACGATTCGCCAACTCCGCAATCTCCGCATCGCCAGTGCGGTTTCCTTTGGGAAGATCGCGCGAATGAAGGGTTGAATATCCAGCGCGCCCGAGCTCCACGGCCAGTCCGAAAGTAGTTGAGCGTCGATCAAGATGTTCACGCCGCCGTCGGGTCGAAGCGCTGGATGCGGCTGATTTTTGCGGCATAGGCCAGAACCGCGAGCAGATCGTCGCGTTCCAGGTCAGGATAATCCGTTAGCAGTTCATCGTGAGACATCCCTGCGCTCATCGATTCCAACAGCATGTCGACCGGATAACGGAGCCCCCGCACCACGGGTTTCCCATGACACACCAGAGGATCGATGGTAATGCGTTCGAGGAGATCCATGGCGGGAGGCTAAAGCATCTCCCGAGAAGCAAAAGCACACGTTGCACAGAGTCTCGGCCTCCCATGGCCGCCCCCGCCCCACCCCATCCGGGATGAGGCGGGAACGAACTCTCACTTCTCGTCGCCGTCCTTGTCGCCCTCCTTGTCACCCTTCTTCTTCTGCGTGCGCACGCCGTCTTCCCCCAGGGTGATCTGATGTTCTTTCCCTTCGAGCTTGTACTTGATCTGGTACCGGGGCTTATCCCCGCCGAGCTTCTTGGCGCTGGTGATCTCGCCGCCGGGGACTTCCTTGGTGAAGCCTGACTTCACCGGTGCCGGAAGGTCGGTGACGGCGACCTTTTCAGCCGCATCCTCCGCGGTCATCGCGACGACAGGCATGGAAACGGCGAGTATGAGCGCCAAGAACAGGGATTTGAGAAGACGCATGACGAAGCTCCTTCCGGCAGAGCCGGTGGTTGATCCTTTTCCATCGATTCCCGGAATGGAAATCGGCAGAGAGGAGGAGCGGCGATAAGTAGCGATCCGCAACCAGGGCGCAAGAGCGGGGTGGTAGCAGCGTACAGGGCGCTTCGACGTTGGAGGGGCGTCGCCGACAGGGCGGCTGACTTCGCTAGTTATTGACCGAGAACGGCGCCACACTCACGTGACATATGGTCCCGGGCCTTCCCCACTCACCACTTCCTGATGTTCTCAACTCGGTAGGCGCTGACAGGCCTATGTTTTAGCCGCCCCACAGTGGAACACATCCTGCCGGGGTCATCCGTTTGAACGAGGCATTCCCTTCAAGTAATTGTAGTGGCGTGCTCGATGAGTCTGCGGTGCCGCAAAGCCCCATGGTTTTGCAACCGCATATTCCACCAGCGCACCGCACGCCGTAATGCCGGATACCCATCCGGCGTTTGCGCAGTGAAACATGTACCAAGGAGCGCGAGGGAGTTGGTCAGAACGGATCTAACCAAGGAGCGTGGGTAGACCATTAAGCGTACGTATCGCCGACCTATATGGTCTATCGAGAAGAGGCATCGTTCTTGGGGTATTGGAACGAGCTTTAGTTCATGAAAAAGCATTCAGCTTTAAATAAACGAAGTGAATTTATCGACTGGCCTTGTATTAAAAAACCACCGCCTGGTTAACCAGGCGGTGGTCGTGCAAACAGATCAGACGATCAGATTACTTCGAGAAGATAACCCAGTCAGCTTGGAGGGCCGCCGAGTTGCAATACGTGGAAAGATCAGTGGCAGTCCCGCACGAGGTTACGATTCCAGCGATGGCCGATGCGGCGGTGGAACCTGCGGCAGGCGCCATGGTATTGGTCCTGGCAACGGCATTGGTGCCAGCAGGACTGCGAACTTGGCCATCATTGGCCATCAAGAATACACGGCGACCAACATCATTGATTTTGAGCGGAGTTGCGCCAACGACAAAGGTGCGCTCGCTGTAGGTGCAAGTATTTGCCGCGTCATAAGCATCAAGGGCAGTGCCTTCGGGGATAATCGCGCCAGCTACTCCCAATGCACCGTCCACATCATGTGTTTCACAAACGAACAAATAGTTGCTTGAAATGCGGGAAGCTTCACCCGCGGTGCGCTTAGCAGCCAGGGCACCCTGCAGCAAATTGATGTTGGCGGCGGCCCGGGTGCCGACTCGGACGCCCGCGAGGTATTCCAGAGTGGCATATTCGCCAACGTTGTCGCCATCGGCATCCTGGTAACCGCCGCCCTGCCATTGCACTTGAGCGGGGAATACGCCCGACTTCAAAGAAGCGGCCGCGGCCGCCTCGTTGGCCGTAATGCGTGATTCGAGGAGGTTGGGAATCGCGATGGCCGCGATGATGGCGATGATCGCGATGACGATCATCAGTTCGATAAGGGTGAAGCCTTTGCGCATGGGTATGCTCCTTGGTTGGTTGCTACGTTTGGGGTGAGGTAAGAACTTACCCCACGAACAACACCAGTGCAGGGTTCGTGCCAGCCAAGTCGCAAGAGTTACAAACGGTCAAAAAAACCCCCTCAGCTCCCTCTTCGTGTCATTAAGGCCTTCACGCTGCGACAAATGTCCTGTCACGTCAGCCTCCGCCCTTTGTCACTGACACTTTGAGTCACCCAACCAATGACATCCCTCGGCATCCCCTCTGGGACCGCCGGCTCAATGCCGTTTAGCTAAGAGTCCAAGAAATACCTCTTGACAACGATCTGCTTTCGAGGCGCCGGCCTTAATGCAGATCTCTGATTTTACCGCAGTTTTCCCCACTCTTATCGGCCAAGTGCTGGCAGGCCTGCCGCCCTATTTCCAGCGTCGGCGAGGAACGCTTGGTCCGCGAGCGGTGTTTCTAACGCTCATCACCATGTCAGTGCTG
>JANPIY010000017.1:0-2301 GCA_031425255.1 Planctomycetota bacterium | reverse complement strand
GAAACGGATCGAGGAGACCCTGCGCCAGGCCAAGGCGACCGCGGAATCGGCGAACCTCGCGAAGAGCCAGTTCCTGGCCAATATGAGCCATGAGATCCGTACGCCGCTCAGCGCCGTGGTGGGCATGGCGGAGATCCTGATCGACAGCGGCCTGACCCCCGAGCAGCGCGAGTTCGCCGAGATCATCCACAAATCGGGCAACGGCCTGGTGGCGATGCTCAATGACATCCTCGACTATTCGAAGATCGAAGCTGGCCGTCTCGAACTGGAATCCATCCCCTTCGACCTCGCCTTGGCGGTCGACGACGTGGTGCACCTGCTGGCGGCAAACGCCGAGACCAAGGGCCTGGAACTGATCCAACGGATCGCACCCGGAACGCCGGTGCGCCTGCTCGGCGATCCCAGCCGCCTGCGGCAGGTGCTGAGCAACCTGATCGGCAATGCCATCAAGTTCACCGAACACGGCCACGTCTTCATCGACGTCACCGGCGAGCCGGTCGGCGACCATTCCGCCCATGTGCGCCTGGAAGTCAGCGACACCGGCATCGGCATCGCCGCCGACAAGCTCGGTTCCATCTTCGACAAATTCACCCAGGCCGACACCTCGACCACCCGCCGCTACGGTGGCACCGGCCTTGGCCTGGCGATCTGCCGGCAGATCAGCGAGAACATGGGCGGCACCCTACGGGTGGACAGCAGGCCCGGCGAAGGCTCGACCTTCGCCCTGTCATTGACCCTGCCGCTGGCTCCCGGCTCGGCGCCCAGACTGCCGATCCAGATCGATCTCAGCGGAGTCCACGTGCTGGTGCTGGAGGGCAATACCATCACCCGCCGGGTGGTCTCCGAACAGCTCGGCTCCTGGGGCTGCATCCCCCATTGCCATGCCAGTCCCGAGCAGGCCGTCGCCGAATCCTCCGCCTGCCAGCTCGCGATCATCGACGCCCACCTCGCTGGTCAGGACCTCGCCGGTTTGGGCCAGGCCCTGCGTGGCGGGGTGCATGGGGCGAATCTCGGACTCATCCTGCTGACCTCGCTCGGGCAGCGCGGCGAAGCCAAACATGCGGAGAGTGCCGGCTTCAATGCCTACCTGGTCAAACCCGTGCGTCAGCTCGACCTGCGCGACGCGCTCGCCGCGGTCGCCCAGGCACAGCAATGCGGTGACCTGCAGGGTCTGGTCACGCGCCACACCTTGGCGGAACATCGCGGCCACGGCTCATCGGGCGTCCATCGCCGCACCAAAACGCCACCTGAGGGCAAGGCGCAGGAACCGCACGACGGGTGAGCGCTGCGTTATGATGGCCACCGGCCATCAGCGAACCCATCACCTCAGTTGGGTTCACTCATGAAGCCATGCAGTCGCCCGGCGCGCACCGAATAGGTCACGTGGATCGGGCTGCAGCAGACCGTGCAGTCCTGCACGTCATCCTGATCATCGCCGCTGAGATCGATGGCGATGGGAATGGTCTCACCGCAATGCGGACAGCTGATGGAGTGCTGGAGCTTCCGCTCCGGCGTGACCTCATCGTCGTCCTCGGCCGCCGCCGCCCCGGCATCCACCACGTCGGGGTTCTGCTCGGCTACGGTCGCCACGAAGTCGCGCAACCCCTGGCGGAGCGCGTCGCTGAGGCGGAACCCCCGTTGTTTCAACATGCGGCGCAGGCGACGTTCCAGACGCATGGGGATGACCTCGCTGGACACAGTGCCGGGCGTGCGTCTGACGGCAACCATGGCAGCATCGCCGGCGCTGCCCCCAAGGACGGATCCCGATGACCCCCACTACGACCCGCAGCGTGAGCGGATTTCCACTCCTGGCCGTCCTGCTGTTCTGGGGATGGACCGCTCCGGTGCAGGGCGCGGAAGCCGCCCCACCAGACGTCGCGGAAGAGACCGTCGAGCACTGGTTCGCCAGCGGGACGAGTCTGTTCTTCGCGGCCCAGCCCGTGGCCTCGGTCGCCGCCTTCGACCGCGTCATCACGCTCTCGCCGGCCGCCGCACCACAGCTCTGGCAACGTGGGCTGTCGCTCTATTACGCCGGACGTTTTGCCGATGGACGCGCGCAATTCGAACGGCACCAGACCGTCAACCGCCACGACGTCGAGAATGCCGCCTGGCATTTCCTCTGCGTCGCCCGCAGCGACGGGGTGGCGGCGGCACGGCAGGCGCTGATCCCCATCGTCGGCGATGCCCGGGTGCCGATGCGCGAGATCCATGCGCTGTTCGCCGGCACCGGCACCAGCGAAGCCGTCCTCGCCGCGGCCGATGATGCGGAGGGCGGCGCCACCGTCCGCCGCGATCGCCTGT
>JANPIY010000016.1:0-4898 GCA_031425255.1 Planctomycetota bacterium | reverse complement strand
ACGGCGACGCCGACCTCCGCCTCAAGCTGAAGGAGATCCGCCACCTCCAGGCCGGCCTGCGCAGCGCCTTCGCCGGCGGCGCGCCGACGTTCGTGCTCGACCTGCCGCGACGGGATGCCGTGCTGGCGTCGGCGGCGCGTCCCCGTCGGAAGAAACTGCGCTTTCCCGCGCCGCTGTGGATCGGCCTCGCGGCCAGCATCATGGCGGTGGTGTATGTCGGCACCTCCATCACCGTGGTGGAGACCGAGCCCGAGTGGGTAGAACTGCCAGCTCTAAGAATCAGTGCCGTCTCGGCGCCCGTGGCGGGCTCTGCGGATGGCGAGCGTGGTCGTGAAGGCCTGCCTGGGGATCATGAGCGCGCGAACGGTGAAGAGGTTCTGGTGGCCCGTGGTGGCTCGGCGCGGGCGTTCGCGACGGACAAAGGTGGCGACTCTAAGGAGATGTCGAAAGCGGAACGCGGCCCCACCTACCGGTTCTCGGGGGCAGCCGATGAGGGCGGGACGGTTTCCTCCCGTAGCGCGATTCAGCCGGCAGCCCCCGCTCCCACCGTTGCCAACGGCACGCAAGCGACGGTCGTCGGTGCCCTTGATGGCAGGCGCCAGTCGGAAACGCGACTAGAGAAATTGGCGCGGGTCGACGGTGCCGGTGGAGAACTGCACAAGAGCCTGGTTCCGCAGAACGACGTGTTGGTCCCCCCGAGCGACTGGCAGCTGCGTGCCTCGAGCCGAGGAGCGGAGGTCGCCGATGCAGCCGGTAGCAAGACGACGACACCATCGCCCGAAGCGGGCAAGTCGATCGCCGGCTTCGATCAGCAGCACCTCCTGCTCTCCGAACTGCGCAGCATGCCCCGCGACCTGGAGCTTCTGCCGCCGATGGAACCACCATGGGCAGCGGTCGTCCCCCCGCCTCCGACGGGGAACGCAGCCCCCGCCGATGGATACGTCCGGCTGAACGAAACCCTGGCATACAACGGCGCGTTGACGTCGGGGCTGCCCACCGCTCCGGTGAAGCCCGCGGCTCCGGTGAAAACGCCAGGAGCAGCGCTCAACAAGATCCTCGCGGGCGAGGACATCGAACCCCCGAAGGGCCCGCGGGTGGCGGACCTCGGTGGCCGCACGGAGAGCGTCGCCGCCAGCGAAACCGGCGCGACCGGTGCCTTCATGGCTATCGGTGCGGGCGGCGGCGGTGGCGGATTCTCACTGACGGACAACCTCACCCGGGAGCTCCAAGAGCTGAGACGCCAACGCCACGTCTATTTGCGTCAACTGGGTGAAGCGGACAAACCGGCGGAAGCCAACCGGAACATCGACGATAAGATACGCGCCGCCGAGCAGCGCCTGGAACAAGTCCGCCAGAGCAACAACGAGAAGACCGACATGGCGCAGGTGGCGGGTGCAGTGGCCGGCCAATCGAAGGTCAAGCTCGCCGACGTCGAGGACGACTACAACGATCAGACCCTGGCGATGGTCCAGCGTGAACAGGAGCTGGCCAAAGCGAAGGATGCCCGCAGCCAGGAGGTGGCGCAGCTCGCGATCTTGAAGCTACGGAATCCCGAGATCGCCGCCGAGCTCGCTGCAGACAAGTCCAACGCCAGCCAGCCGGAGACGCAGCTCGCGATGCTGAAGGATCGTTACCCCAAGATCGCCGCCGAGATCACCGACGAGAAGGCCAGCGCTTCGTTCCAGCAGGCGGTCGTGTCCGCGGTGCGCAACAATCCCCAGGGCCGGCCCGACCTGCTCATGCTGACCGTCGGCAAGGGCGATCAGGTGGCGCCCGGCAGCGAGTTCATCATCTTCCGTGGCAACGACTTCATCGTGCGGGCGAAGGCCGAGAAGGTCCTCGGCGACCTGGTCGCCTGTCGCATCATCCCCGATTCCTGGAATGCACGTGGCCTGCAGATCCAGCAGGGGGATCAGGCGCAGACCAGCGGCGACCTCGGCCCGGCGCTGCCGGCGCGTGCGCTTCTGCCGTCGGCGAGCACCGTCGATGCCGGCAAGAGCCTCGCCGCCCTGCGCGCAGCGGTGACGCTCGACGGGACCATGACCCTGGCGCAGACCCTGCGGCTGGTGGGCGACGAGCGCATCGGTTACGTGGTCACCGCCGCCGCGGAACCGCTCCTGAATCGCACCGTGGCGCTGTCGCTGCGCGATGAACCGGCGGCGCGTGGCGTCCTGCGCGCGGTCCGCGCCGCGGGGCTGCAGGCGCAGTTCACCGGTGGGGTGGTGAGGCTCGATGCCGCGATCCGCCCGCTGAGTCCCATCGACACCCAGGGTTTCGCCCTGCCCGCCTTCAAGGAACTCTTCGGCACCACGCCGATGCAGGCCACCGCGGTCGACGCGGTGCAGACCGTCGCCATCGATGCCGACACCGCGTCGTACTCCTACGCCAAGGCGCGGATCGCAGCGGGCCAGCCGGTCGATGCGGCGACCATCAAGCCGGAGCACTTCATCAACGCCATGCCGATGGACTTCCCGCCGGCGCAGGGCCCGGAGGCCTTCACGCTCTACGCCGAAGCGGCGCCTTCGCCCTTCGCGCGGACGAGCACCGCCTGGGGCGCACGCACCGCGCTGGTGGCGATTGGCGCGGTGGCGAAGCCGGCGGCAGCGGACGAACGCCGGCCGCTGGCGCTGACGCTGGCGGTGGACTGTTCCGGGTCGATGGCGCAGCCGGGGGCGCTGACGCGAGTGAAGCTCGGGCTGCGCACGCTGCTCCGCCACCTGCGTCCCGAGGACCGCGTCGCGCTGGTCGCCTTCGGCGATCAGGCGCGGGTGGTGTTGCCGGCGACCCCTGGGAACGAACCCCAGGCTCTCTTCGCCGCGCTGGATGCGCTGACCACCGGTGGTGCGACCAATGCGGGGGAGGGCCTCACCCTGGCGTACCAGCTCGCCGCCGAGAGTGCGGCTCCCGGCATCGAGAGCCGCGTGCTGCTGGCCACCGATGGCGGCGCGGTCGGCGGCGGGGCGGAGGGTGATGGCCTGCTGCGCCGGGTCACCGCCTTCAAGGATCGCGGCATCACCCTGGTGGTGGTCGGCTGCGGCGCGAGCTACCGCGCCGGCGCACTGCAGGAGCTCGCCACCAAGGGCGATGGCCAGCACTACTTCCTCGGCAGCGACGAGGAGGCCGAGCGGCTGTTTTCCACCACGCTGCTGCCGGACCACCTCGCGGTGCTGGCCAAGGACGCCAAGCTGCAGGTCACCTGGAATCCGCAGCGCGTCAGCCATGCGCGCCTGATCGGCTACGACCAGCGCCGGCTGGCGGCCAAAGAGTTCCGCGACAACACCGTCGATGCCGGCGAACTGTCGCAGGACACCCGCGTCACCGCGCTGTTCGAGGTCCTGCTGGTCGACGGCGGCACCGGCCAGCTCGGCAGCGCGGCGGTGCGCTACCACGACACCCGCCGTCAGCAGGTGCGCGAACTCGCCTGCCCGCTTCCAGGCACGCTGCTCGCCAGCCAACCGAGCGCTCGCCTGCGGCTGCTCGCCTGCGCGGCGGCCACCGCCGAGTGGCTGCAGCGCGGCTGGTGGAGCAACGTCCACCTGATCACGCCGCAGGAGATCGCGGCGCAGCTGGAGCGTTGCCCGCAGGCGATCGCGGCGGAACTCAAGGCGATGGTGAAATGAGGGTCTGCGGCGTTTGGTGTGGGTCTCCTACCTACCCTCCTCGCAAGAATGCAGTTCCAACCGCAGAGGCCGCAGAGGGCGCAGAGCCGGAACTTCTCAACTCGGCGGCCTTCCGGGCAACGTCCTCTCTGGCGATCGACAGCCGATATTCACCACAGAGCTCACAGAGCCCACAGAGGGGACCAGCTCTTCTCTGTGCGCTCTGTGTGCTCTGTGGCGAATATCCTCTCCCTCCAGGAGATCGGGGGCCATCGAAGGACTCGATTGCCGATCAGCGAGAAGCGGCCAAGCCGCCCAGGGCCTCTGCGCCCTCTGCGGTCGGACCATTCGCGAGTTTTTCCGGCAGAAGGAACCCACATGGAATGCCGCAGAGCCTGAAATGGCCCGCCACCGGCCTCCACCACCACCCGTTACCTCTCCGTTACCGCTGCTGTCCTGTACCGCTCTCTGATCGTCGACCACCGGAGTCATCCCATGCGCGTCCTGCTGCTCGCTCTCGCCCTCATCGCTCCGCTGCACGCGGTCGATGAACTGCCGCCGGTGGTGTTCGTGCCGTTCGAGGAGGTGCCGACGGTCGATCCCAAGAAGCAGGCGGTGTTCCTGCCCTATGAGCGCTTCATGGCGTTGTGGGAGTCCGCGCGGCCCAAACCCGATCAGCCGGTCAAGCCGCCGGTCGGCGCGGCCTTCAATGATTACACCCTCACCGGCGTGGTGCGTGGCGACCTCGCCGAGCTGACCATGGCCGGCACCATCACCGGGCTGGGGACGGAGTGGGCGACGGTGGCCCTGCCGCCGACTCTCGGCATCAGCGCCTTCACGCCTGGGGACGCCGGCCTGGTGGTGGAGCGCACCGCCACCACCCTGGTGCTGCACGTGCGCGGCGCCGGTCAGCACCGCTTCACCGCCACCGTCGCGGCAGCCGTGACCGGTGATGCCGCCGGGCGCCGCTCGTTGACCCTGGCCCTGCCCGCGGCGGCCGCCGGGCGTCTCGATCTGCTAGTGCCGCAGGCCGACGCCGCGCTCAGCGTCACCCCCGCGGTCGCCGCCACCACCACACCGGCGAGCGGCGGCACCCGTCTGATGGCGGTGCTCGGTGGCACCGCGCAGGTGCAGATCGGCTGGCAGCCGCCCGCCGAGGTCGCCACCGGCGAGACCGTCATCCTCAGCGATGGCGAGATCCGCCTGACCGTCGGCGAACGCAGCCTGCGTTACGATGCGGCGCTCGCGCTCACCATCCTGCGCCGACCGCTCGACACCGTAAAGATCAGTCTGCCCGCC
>JANPIY010000015.1:0-2826 GCA_031425255.1 Planctomycetota bacterium | reverse complement strand
CCAGGCTTCGAGGTGCCCGGCACAGGCTGCACGCAGCTGGGGATCGGTCAGCGCCAGCTCCTGCGACATCATCCCGACCATACACAGGCACGGTTCGTCGCGCGTGGTGGTGAACGAGATCATGATATCGAGCATGCGATTCAACTGCTCGAGCGGATCCCCGGGCTCGCGCCAAGCCTCGGCATAGAGCCGCGTCCCCATCGCCCCCCAGGCGTCGACCGCGGCCCGGCACAGCGCGTCCTTGCTCGCGAAGTGGTGGAAGAAGCTGCCCTTGGTCATCCCCGCCTCGGCGCAGATCTGATCCACCGTGGTCGCCGCATAACCCTGGCGCAGCATCAGGCGCTGGGTCGCGGCGATGAGCTTGTCCTGCGTCGCCGCCGATCGCCGGGTGTGTTTGGTGGTCTTTGGCATATGGACTGGTTGGTATGTAATTTAGAGAACGGCTCCGTCAACCCCATTTGCGAAGTCGGTGCCAATCGGTGCTGCGATCTATCTTATTTACAAATAAATGGGTTCTTCGGTCTGATCAGTGGGGGCAGTGCGATCCGTTAGAGAAAATTAGGCCGCAGAGACGCAGAGACGCAGAGACGCAGAGACGAAAAGCCGTGTTCTTGTCTTCCTCTGCGTCTCTGCGTCTCTCCGGCCAGCCTCTCTCAATTGATCCCGAGAGCGGACGGCGTGCTGGCACTTTCCCAACCTACTCGTCTCGCCAGGAATCAACGAATGCCACCGGTAGAACGGCAGCCCGCGTCCTGGATGAGCTACGAGACCTCAGGTGTCGGGGTCGCGGCCACTGGCTGCGCCGCCAGGCGCCACACCAGCAGCAACGGGGCGAGAACGCCGATCGCGCCCACCAGATAAGGGCCCGATGGTCCGAAGCGGAAATAGACCACCGCCGCCAGCAACGGCCCGATGGCGCGGCCCAGGGCGCCGGCGGAACGGAACGAGCCGAGCACGGCGCCCTGCGTGCGCTCATCGACCGCCAGGCTCACCATGGTGTTGAGCGCCGGGAAGATCAGGCCGGTGCCCACCGCCAACGCGCAGACGCCGGCCACCAGCAGCGCGGTCGACGGGGAGAAGTCCACCAGCGCGATGAGCAGGAAGCCGGGCATCAGGAAGAGCATGCCGGCCATCGCCAGACTGCGCTGCGTCACCCGTCCAGCGAGGCGGCGGTAGACGCCACCCTGGATGAGCGCGGAGACCAGGCCCATCAAGCCGAACAGCCAGGCATTATCCATCGGACCGTAACCGAGCTTCTGGGCGGTGAGGAACACCAGCGTCGCCTCCATGCCAGCGAACAGGATGGTGTGCAGCAGGAAGGCGAGGTTGAGGGCGCCCACGCGCGGGCCGAACCGCGGCATCAGCAGGGCGAGCGGATTCGCCGTGCGCCCCCCCTCCGTGGCCACCGCCCGGCGATCCGCGGGCAAGGTCTCGTGGAAGCGCAGCACGATCCAACCGAGGTTCCAGGCACTCAGCAGGAAGGCCACCAGCGCAGGCGTTGAGAACTCGTTGGCACCGAGCGCCGCCAGCCATGGCAGCTGATCGATGCGCGGCAGCCACGCGAAGCTCACGCCGCCGATCACCGGCCCCAGGATGAAGCCCAGGCCGAAGGCCATGCCCAGGATGCCCATGCCGCGCGCCCGCGTCTGCGGCGTACTGATGTCGGCCACCGCGGCATTCGCCGCCGCCACGTTGCCGGTCATCGCACCCGCCAGCAGGCGCGACACCAGCAGCACGGTGAAGTCGTCGGCGAAGATCCAGATCAGGTAGGCGAGGGTATTGCCGGCACATGAGATCAGCAGCACCGGGCGCCGACCGATGCGATCCGAGAGCCGGCCCCACGATGGCGCGGCGAGGAATTGCAGCGCCGAATAGCAGGCACCGATGAGGCCACCGAACAACGCCGCGCGCTGCCACTGGCTGGCCCCTGGGAACCATGCGTCGACGTGCCCCATGGCCCAGGCGAGGAGGCCGCGATCATGAAGCGTGTAATACTCCAGCATGTGCCCGAGCAGCGGGAAGACGATGCTGAAGCCGACCAGGTCGACGAACAGGACGAGGAAGATGACGCCGAGGCCAGAGGGACGGACCGGCATCAGGCGCTTTCGCACTGGTGCGAAGTGCGAGGTGCGAAGTGCGAAGTTTCGTAGGCTGAAATCATTGTTCCATTCGTAGACGGCTGCGCGTCAGATGGGTAGCAGTCCCGAAGTCCACGCTTGCGGGCTGTCCAACCTCGCACTTCGCACTTCGCGTAGCGCACAGCGCGTGCCTTTTCTCTTCGAATTATCCGACCACGTACACCGTAATGAACAGCAGCACCCACACGATGTCGACGAAGTGCCAGTACCACGAGGCCGCCACCACTGAGAAGTGGCGCTTACCCCTGAAGTGGCCGAATTCCAGGCGCATCAGCACCATGAACAACATCACCAGACCGATGGCGACGTGCAGGCCGTGGAATCCCGTGCCGACATAGAACAGCGAGGCGAACGCCGACGACTCGCTGTGGTCGAGCGAACCGCCGACGGGGTAGAAGCCCTTCTGGATCAGCTCGCCCCATTCGAAGCCCTGGAAGGCGAGGAAGATCGCGCCCAGGATGATGGTGGTCAGGAAGAGCAGCTTGGCCGTGAGCACTTCGGCGGCCCGTTGGCGGCGTACGCGACCTTCATCCTGCTGTTCAGTTCGGTGACCTGCGAGTTCGCCCACCACGCGCTGCAGGCGCACAAGGTGCTCACGGCCAAGCTGCTCTTCCTGACCACCATCATCCTGGGCGCGATCTTCCTCGCCTTCCAGGGCTTCGAATGGGGCGAGCTGATCCAGAAGGGC
>JANPIY010000014.1:0-2087 GCA_031425255.1 Planctomycetota bacterium | reverse complement strand
GCGGGCGGCAAGTTCGACAATCAGGGCGCCGGCGCCTACAAGAAGTCGGGCGGCCTGCACGGCGTCGGCGTGAGCTGCGTCAACGCCGTCAGCGCCTGGCTGATCGCCGACGTCAAACGCGACGGCCAGCACCACCGCATGCGTTTCGAACGCGGCGAGGCGAAAAGCCCGTTGCAGATCATCGGCCCCTCGACCGAGCGCGGTACGACCATCCACTTCAAGCCCGATATCGAGGTCTTCGGCGACAACACCGTCTTCGATTACAAGACCATCGCCGCCCGCTTGCGCGAACTCGCCTTCCTCAACAGCGGCGTGCGCATCAATTTCCAGGACCTGCGCGAGGAGGGCAAGGCGGAGGTGTTCTACTCCACCGATGGCCTCGCCGCCTTCGTGCGCTACCTCAATCAGGGCAAGGATGCGCTGCATCCGGTGATCCACATCAGCCGCTCGACGCTCGAGGGCATCGATGTCGAACTGGCGATCCAGTACAACGACAGCTACGACGAGCAGATCCTGTGCTTCGCAAACAACATCCGCAACCGCGACGGCGGCACCCACCTGGAAGGGTTCAAGACGGCGCTGACGCGCGAGTTCAATACCTACGCCAAGAACTCCGGCCTGATCAAGGCCGATGACAAGCCGCCGGCCGGCGAGGACCTGCGCGAGGGGTTGTGCGCCATCGTCTCGGTCAAGCTCGGCGATCCCAAGTTCTCGGCCCAGACCAAGGACAAGCTGATCAACATCGAGATCGCCGGTATCGTGCAGAACCTCATCGGCCCGGCGATCAAGGATTACTGCGAAGAAAATCCGAAGATCGCCAAGAACCTCATCGGCAAGGCGATCTCGGCGATGGAAGCGCGCGAAGCCGCGCGCAAGGCCCGCGATCTGGCGCGCAAGAACCGCAAGAGCCTGCTCAACAACGGCGGCATGCCGGACAAGCTGCGCGACTGCCAGAGCCACGACCTGAATGAGACTGAGATCTTCCTGGTCGAAGGTGATTCGGCCGGTGGATCGGCAAAGCGCGGCAGTAACGCCAAGTTCCAGGCCATTCTGCCGCTCAAGGGCAAGATCATCAACGTCGAGAAGGCGCGCATCGACAAGGTCATGGGCCACTCGGAAATCAGCGCCATGATTCAGGCCATAGGCACCAACATCGGCGAGGAGTTCAACCTCGACGGCCTGCGCTATGGCAAGATCGTCATCATGACCGACGCCGATGTCGACGGCAGTCACATCCGCACGCTGCTGCTGACCTTCTTCTTCCGCCAACTGCCCAAACTGGTGGAGAATGGCAACATCTACGTCGCCCAGCCGCCGCTCTACAAGGTCACGCGCGGCAAGAGCAGCGAGTACATCTTCAACGAGAAGCTGCTCAGCGGCGAAATCATCCGTCTGGGTACCGACGGATCAACTTTCACTGATCGCAGCGCTGGCCGTGAGCGCGTCATCACCGGTGCCGCGCTGGTTGGTCTGGTCGAAGTCCTTCAGGAATTCGACGACCACGACCGTGTATTGGCACTCAAGGGCCTGACGATCGAGGAGTACCTCGACCTGCGCAACGGTTCCGGCGTCCTGCCGCTCTATCGCGCGCGCCTGGGCGAGGCGATCCAGTACCTCTATTCGGAACATGAGCTCGACGAACTGCTGGGCCGTCACAAGCCCACCGCCGAACGCGTGGAAGGGGACCCGGCGCCGATCGTGCCCGAACTCATCGAGTTCACCGAACGCGAGATGATGGAGCGCAGCCTCGACCGGCTGCGCATCCAGGGCTACAACCCCGAGTTCCTGCTCGACAGCCCAGGTCGCATCAGCCCGTTCGTGCTGAAGGACGCCAAGGAGGAAGTGGTGCTCACCCACCTCGCCGCGCTGGTGCCGACGATCAAGAAGTTCGGCTCGCGCGGCCTCGACATCCAACGCTACAAGGGGCTGGGTGAAATGAACCCGGACCAGCTGTGGGAGACCACCATGGACCCCAAGGCGCGCACGCTGTTCAAAGTCACGCTCACCGACGCCATCGAGGCGGAACGCATGTTCGCCACGCTGATGGGCAACGACGTCGCGATCCGCCGCGACTTCATCGAGCGCTA
>JANPIY010000013.1:0-4740 GCA_031425255.1 Planctomycetota bacterium | reverse complement strand
CGCTTCCGCATTGCCGTTGAGCAGGATCTCATCTGCGGCGATGGTCAGGTCGCGATCACCTTCCGGCATCCCCGTGAACAATTGGACATCAATGGTCGGCACGGTGCGGTCGATGATGAGGATCGTGCCGATCGCATCCGTCGGAGTTGCGGTCCCGCTCTTGACCGCAGTCAGGTGGTGGCGGCCCTCTCCGGGTTCGATCCAGAGATCGACCATGCCACCGGGCACCTCACGAACGGGGGTGCCATTGTCGTACAATGTGAGCACGGATTGATCGGTGGAGGGACGTTGCAGGCGGAGGAGGATACGAGCCAGATTGCTCTGATGGAGGCTGAGGCCACCCTCCTTGACCACCTTGGCGCCGGTCAGGGATGCGCTGTCGATCGTGATGGGGACGATTCCAACCACCGATACCAACGCGTTCCCAGTCACCGAGCCCGTGCTGACACCGAGTTGGAAATCACCGACCGTCTGCCCGGCGGTGAAGCGACCATTCGCGATGGTCCCGCCCGTAGTCGCGCTCCACGTCAGAGCTCCACCTGCGTTCATGGCATCGCCGAACTGGTCCACGGTGGTCGTCGCCAAGTCCACGCCCGCACCGGTGGAGACCATCACCGCCGTCGGATTGATCTGGATGGCCGCGGCCATGGGCGTGACCACCGCCGTCACCTGTGCCGCGGCCACTCCCGCGCGTTGATCCGTCACGGTCACGGTGAAGACATACGGCCCGGCATGATCCACGCGCGCGCGCAGCCGTTTGGCGGCATTGGTGCCATTGCCCGCGACAAACACCGCCTGGCCGGGCGCCGGCGCCACCAGTGCCCAGAGATAGGTCACGTTCGCCTCACCGGCATCGTCGACGACCAGAGCATCCAATTGTACATCGCGGCTAGAACCTGTCACCATGCTGGCGGTCGGGAGCGTCGCGAAGGCGGGCGGCTGATTGCCGACGAATTGGAGACCCACCTCACTGGAGATGGTGGCTCCCGGTGCGTCCGCGATGACGCAGCGGAAGCGGTAGGCACCTGGGATCATCAAGACGGTCTGGGTATTCTTAGCGGCATTGGTCGGGCCGGCGGGAGCGATAGTCACGGTCGCCCCGGCGGGCGAGGCGATGCACAACCAACGATAGGTCAGGGCCGCTTCTCCGGCATCATCGGACCCGAGCGCTCGCAACGATACGGTCGTCTGGTCGGTCCCCACGGTCGCGCTGGCCGCTGATGACACGGTGGGCGCCCGGTTGGTGCCGACATAGATGGTCGCGCCGGAGATGACGGGCGGCAGGCCCGCGGTCGTAGCGGTAATGACCGCGGTACCCGCGGCACTCGCCGAGAACGCCCCGGTGGTGGCATTGATCACGCCGCCGGAGCCGGACCAGGTCACGATCGGCTGCGGCGCCAGGGCGGTGCCGAACTGGTCACGCACCGTCGCGACGAAGGTCACGGCGGTATTGGTGGGAATGGACGCCGCGCTGGGCTCAACGGTCACCACCGTCGCGGTAGCGACGACCGGGACCAGGAGATCGCTCGTGACGCTGCTGCCTGCCGCATCACGGATGGTCGCGCGCAGGGTATAGGAGCCGGGCTTGGCAAAACGGGCGGTTGCCGCTTTCGCGGCATTGGTCCCCTGCCGGCTGAACCACACCGGTGCCGCGGCTGCTCCCGTGGTCGACCAGGAGTAGGTCAGCCCAGCTTCGCCCGCATCATCGCCGCCCATCACGCTCAGGCTGGTGGCCGCCACGGTGACCGGCTTGGGTGTCGCCGAGAGCGCCGTCACGACCGTCGGTCCGGCATTCGTCGTCACGGAGACCGGGAGCGACCAGCCGGAGCGGCGTCCTGACACATCCAGAGCCGCCACCGCGTAGAGCAGCACCGTATCTGCGGGCAGGCCGGTGTCCGTCCAGGTCAGGGTCGCGGCAGGACCGATCAGGACCGCCTCGTCGATGCCCGTCGTCTGACGGCGCAGTTGATAACCAGAGACCGCGGTCTCCGCGTCACTGGCCGCGTCCCACGCCAGGACCACCTGCGCTCGTGTGCGCGAGACCACCCGCAGGTTGGTCGGAACGGTCGGTGGCTGGAGGTCACTGGCGGTGGTGGCAGCCACCACCGCGGAGGACGCCGAACGGTTCCCCAGCGCGTCAAAGGCTCGGACCGTATACGAATACATGATCCCGGGGAGCAGGCCGGTATCGGTGAACAGGCGGCCCGTGAGCGTGGCGATCACCGTCTGGTCATCACGCAGAACTTCGTAACCGGTGACACCGATGTTATCTGTAGAGGCCGCCCACGAGATGGCGGCGGTGGTCCGCGTGAGGCTGCCGATGGCGACCTGAGTGGGCGCTGAGGGAGGCGTCTGATCGTCTCTAGTCATTCCCATCAGGGGGATGCCCCAGGCAGAACGATTGCCAGCCCGATCGACCGCGCGCACGGTGAAGGCGTAGCTGGTGGTTGGCCGCAGTCCCGTGACCGTGCCGAAAATCTCGGAGAAAATGGACCCCTCGAGCGTGGTGACCGTGGCGGCGACGACGCCGTCCCTGGCGATCTCATAGCTCAGGAGTCCGGTACCGCCTTGCGAATCGAACACCTCGCTCCATGCCAAAGTGACGGAGGCGTCGGTCTTTTCCGCAATTCGGAGATTCGCCGGGACGGGAGGCGCCTGGGTGTCGCCGAGGGTGCTCACCGTCAACGTATTGCTGACCCCTGACACGAGGCCAACCGCGTCACGCGCCTTCACCGTGTAGGTATAGGCCGTGGCGTGCGTCAGTGCGTTATCCTCCCAGGAGGAGCCATACGTCGTGGAGCCGATCTTGGTCGCACCACGATAGACATCATAGGCCACCACCCGCACGTTGTCTGTGGATGGATCCCAATAGAGATCAATGGAGTTGGTCGTGATGTAGCTTGCGCGCATGTTTCTCGGCGCGGTCGGTGCCGAGGTATCGGCATCGGTCGTCACGCTCACCGCCGTGGTCGCAGCGGACGTATTTCCAGACCGATCCACAGCCGCGACGGTGAAGGTGTAGGCGGTCGTCGGAACGAGGTAACTGAAGACGGCGCTGGTACCAGGCACAGTGGTACCAACGGCCCCGGTACCGGTGGCGACCAGGCGGTAATAGGCGATCCCATCGTTGTCGCTCGCCGGCGACCACGAGAGCGACACCGAACCGGCCGTTTTTGCGGTCACGGCCAGATTCATCGGTACCGACGGCGCGGTGACATCGGCGAGGGTTGTGAAAACTGTAGAATTATATGGGTGGGACGGATTCGAGCGATTGCCGGATACGTCCAGACTGCGCACAATATAACGATAATACGTGCGTGGCTTCAGCCCCGATAGCTGGAAATGGGTCGTGGTTGCAGAAGTAGTTCCCAGGACATCCGCCTGCCAGGGAGCGTAGGCCCCAGCGGTGCGCAGGTACAAGATCTCATACCCCACGACCCGAGTGCTTGGAGACGGGGTCCATTCCAGCCTGGCGGTCTGGTCGGTGATGGCGGTGGCGATGAGCGGGCCCGGCTCGAAATCATCCGCGTCAGCCTCGGTCACGGTGGCCAAAGGCAGGCTGGGAGGCGAGGAGAGACCGCCGCCATCTCGAGCCGTGACCGTCACCACGTAGGCCGTTGCCGGTGTCAATCCGCTGACCGTCCCGGTCGCGGTAGATCCGGAGACCGTCGCCCGGACCACACCGGCCACGCGGATGTCATAAGCCGCCACACCGCCACCAGCCCCATCCGAGCCCGCCGACCAGGACACGGTCAGACTGCGCGCGGTGCGGCTGACCAGAGCGATGTTGGTGGGTGCGGTTGGCGGCAGCACGTCAGCGGTCGTGGTACCCATCGCGGTCGGACTCAGGGCCGAGACGTTGCCAGAGGTATCGACCGCACGGATAGCCATGGTGTAGGTCGTTACCGGTGCCATGAGATTGGCGACGCCCTGCGGCAAAGGTTCGAAGAGATACAGCGGCGGGATGATGGTATGGACCTTCACGCCATTGCGGAAAATTTCATACGCGGCCAACCGCACGTTGTCGGTCGATGGCGACCACGCCATGGTGAGACTCGAAGGAGTAGCCCCGGTGATCACTGGGCGTCCGGGGGCACTTGGCGCTGTGGTGTCCGGCGTCGTGGTGACCTCGACTAACGCAGCGGTCGATTCATTTCCAAAGGCATCGAACGCATAAACCAGATAACGCTGAGCACCGGTGGGAGGTAGTCCGGTGATGAGGTACGTCGTTCCGGTGGATCGGCCGTGGGTGGTTTCGTAGTAACGGTAGAGCGGCATATCGGCGATCCGATAGCCGGTAACAGCGATGTTGTCGGTCGATGCCGTCCACGACAATTGCACGCGATCCGGTGCGAGCACAGTGGCGGTCAACCCGGTCGGCGCGCTCGGCTTCACCGTGTCCGCCACGGTGATGACACTATACGAACTCGACCAGGGCGAGACGTTCCCCGCCGCGTCCCATGCGCGCAGCATGAATCCATGGGCTGTTCCAGGCCGCAGGCCCTGATCCGTGAAGGCCCGGGCCGTTGCCCGACCGACCACCTGATTCGCCCGGCCGATCTCATAGAACAACACGCCCACGTTATCGCTCGTCGCCGACCAGGTCAGCGCGACCGTGGTCTGCGTCACGACCCCAGCCGCAGTACCGGTGGTGATGGCGGGTGGCGTGGCATCGACCGCCGTGATGACGGTGAATGGCAGGCTGGTCGCAGAACGATTTCCGGCCGCGTCGAACGCGCG
>JANPIY010000012.1:0-1554 GCA_031425255.1 Planctomycetota bacterium | reverse complement strand
GCCAGCACGTCTTCCACGGTGCGGGCCATCTCGAAGCGCGCGGCCCACACCACTTCGGCGCCCAGAAAGGGGAACTGCGCGTCCAGCGGAACGCCAAGGGCGGGGTTAGCGGCGATGAGCTGCCGCAGCGGCGCTTGGTCGCGGCCGTAGTGGGCCAGACTGTTCGGGGCTTCCACCGCCTCCCCCGTTTTGGGGGCGCCGTGAATGGCCAAGTGAGCCGTTTGGCTGGGGGCAGGTGGTAACTGGCCCAGGGCAATGGCCCGGTCGATGACATCCTCGCCCATGCGCCGGTACGTGGTCCATTTGCCGCCCGTGATGGTGACGAGGCCGCTGGCCGAAGCCAGAATTTTGTGGCTGCGCGAAATCTCCTTGGTCTTGGTCGTTCCCGTGGTTGAGGCCGCCAGGGGCCGTAGGCCCACGAAGATGCTGCGCACGTCGGCGCGGGTGGGGGCACGGGTGAGGTACTGGGCGGCGGTGCGCAATAGGAAGTCGATTTCGGCTTCCTGGGCCCGGGGTTCCAGGCTGGCGGCGGGCACGGGGGTATCGGTGGTGCCGAGCACCACGCGGCCCAGCCACGGCACGGCAAATAGTACGCGGCCGTCGTCGGTGTGCGGAATCAGGAGGCCCGCGTTGCCGGGCAGAAACGACTGGGCCAGCACCAGATGCACGCCCTGGCTGGGCTGCACCAGCGGCGCGGCACGGGGCTCATCCAGCTGCCGAATTTCATCCACGAAAACCCCGGTTGCATTCACCACCGCCCGGGCCCGGTGCTCGTGGGCCCGGCCGGTTTCGAGGTCTGTGGCGCGCACGCCGGCCAGGCGCCCCTGGGTGTCCTTCAGCAGTCCTTGCACGGCGCAGTAGTTGAGCGCCGTGCCGCCGTGGTCGATGCAGGTCTGGGCCAGGTTCACGGCCAGGCGGGCGTCGTCGAACTGGCCGTCGTGGTACCGCACGCTGCCGCGTAGGCCGGCCGGGTGCAGGCCGGGCAACTGGCGCAGGGTTTCGGCCCGGCTCAGGTGCGAGGATGCGCCGAGGCTGAGGCGGCCGGCCAGCAAGTCGTACAGCTTCAGGCCAATGGTGTAGAACGGGCCGCCCCACCAGGTGTAGTTCGGAATAGTAAACGTCCGATTATGGCACAGGTGCGGGGCATTCTGCAGCAGCAGGCCGCGCTCGTGCAGGGCTTCGCGCACCAGGCCAACGTTGCCCTGCGCCAGGTAGCGCACGCCGCCGTGCACCAGCTTGGTGCTGCGGCTGCTGGTGCCCTTGGCAAAATCGGCCTGCTCCAGCAGCAGCGTCCTGTAGCCCCTGCTGATGCCGTCCAGGGCCACGCCCAGCCCCGTGGCCCCGCCGCCAATGACGATGAGGTCCCACGCCGGCACGGCGGTGAGCTGCTGCACCAGGATTTCGCGGCGGTAGGGGCTGGGAGTGGGCATAGCAAAAGGATAATTTAAACGACGCCAGATGAGCATGACGGTCTTTACCGCTCATCGCAGCATCCCACCCACTTGGTCCACCAGCACGGGTACGGCCAGCACCCCCATCACGGCTACTACTACC
>JANPIY010000011.1:0-2381 GCA_031425255.1 Planctomycetota bacterium | reverse complement strand
TCGGCTGTTCGATGGCCGGCGCCTGCTGACCTGGTCGGCGGGCAAGATGCACATGACCAGCCCGCGCGACCTGGGCGAGATCCTGCTGTCGATGCTCGCCGGCGACCACGGGCGCCAGCGCAAGGAAGTCCGCAAGCTCGCTCGCTGGCTGGCCGAGCGCGGGCCGTGGGACATCATCTCGATCTCGAATGCCCTGCTGATGGGCGTGGCGCCGCACCTGCGTCTGGCGCTGCAGGCCAAGGCGGTGATCTGCACCCTGCAAGGTGAGGACTCGTTCCTCGACAGCCTGCAGGAACCCTGGCGTTCGCAGGCCTGGGCGAGCCTGGGTCAGGCCCTCGCGGACGCCGACGTGCTGGTGCCGGTGAGCCGCTACTACGGCGAGGTCATGGCCAAGCGCCTGCCAGCGGTGCTCCGTGCGAAGATGGAGGTGATCCACAACGGTATCAGCCTCGCCGGTTATGGCCCTGCCGATGAGCCCCCGACCGTGCCCACGCTCGGATATCTCGCGCGCCAACATCCGCTCAAAGGGCTCGGCACCCTGGTCGACGCCTTCATCATCCTGGCCAAGCGCCCGCACCTGCGCGAGCTCCGGCTCGCCGTCGGCGGCAGCGCCACGCCGCACGACGAGCAGTACGTCAACACCCTGCGGGCGAAGCTCTCGGCCGTCGGGCTGGAAGGGCGTGCGGTGTTCCGTTCCAACCTGAGCAAGGCCGAGAAGCAGGATTTCCTGCGCTCGCTGTCCGTGCTCTCCGTGCCGGCGACCTATGGGGAAGCCTTCGGACTCTACGTCATCGAGGCTCTGGCCTGTGGTGTGCCGGTGGTGCAGCCGAAGAGCGGTGCCTTCCCCGAGCTCATCGAAGCCACCGGCGGCGGCATCATCAGCGAGGGCGATGACGCCCTTTCGCTGGCTGAGGCCATCGACACGCTGCTCGGCGATCCGGTACGCGCCCGCGTGCTGGGCGGCCACGGGCGCGCGGCGGTGCTCGACCGCTTCAGCGCCGACGCCATGGCCGGACGTTTCGCTGCGCTGTGCATGCGCGAGATCCTCAAGCGTGGACCAGTGATGGGATTGGCCTGATGACCTACGAATTCCGCCTGCGCCGTCGCGTCGAGTTCTACGAGACCGACATGGCTGGCATCGTCCACTTCGCCAATTTCTTCAAGTACATGGAGACCTGCGAACACGCCTTCGTGCGCTCGCTGGGCACCATCGTGCATCCCGGTGAAAATGACCACGGCACTGTCATCGGCTGGCCCAGGGTGCACGCCGAGTGCGACTACCGGCGCCCGCTGAAATATGATGAGGAGTTCGAGATCCATCTGCTCGTGCGCGAGAAGAAGGACAAGGCGGTGCACTACGACTTCGACTTCTGGAAGGTCGGTGATGACGCCGAGCGCCCGCTGGCGCGCGGCAAGCTCGTGGTGGTCAGCGTCGGCCGCATCGATGGCGAGGTGAAGGCCATCGCGCTGCCGCCGATCTATGCCGAGCAGATCACCGTGGCGCCCAGCCACCTGCTGTCCCGTTTCGACAAACCATCCGAAAAGAAATGACCATGCCCGAGTCCAATGCCGTTCCCATGTGGCTGATCTTCACCCTCACCACCGTCCTGACCTGGGGCATCTACGGCATCATGCTGCACACCGGTCAGCTCGCGATGGGCGACCCGGTGCATGGTCGGACCAAGGCGTTCCTGTTCGTCGGCCTGGCCTATTTCCTCACCGCGGTGCTCGCGCCGCTGGCCTTGTTGTGGTTCGGTGGTGCCGAGTGGACCTTCCCAGGCAAAGGCCTGTGGTGGTCCCTGGGAGCGGGCATCGTCGGCGCGATCGGGGCGCTCTGCGTGCTGCTCGCCTTCGGCGCCAAGGGCCATCCGGTGACGGTGATGACCATCGTCTTCGCCGGCGCGCCGATCATCAACGCCTTCATCACCATCGCCTTGCACCCGCCGGTCGACGGCTGGGGCGCGATCCGCTGGCAGTTCGTGCTCGGCATCGTCCTCGCCGCCGTCGGCGGCACGCTGGTGTCGTATTACAAGCCAGCCCCGGGTGCCGCGCCCAAGCCGGCGGTGGCAGTGCAGTCCGGTGGAGAGAAGCATTAACCGCAGAGGGCGCAAAGGACCATCTCACGGCCACGGGCTCATAGCATGACGCATCCATCACCATCTCTGCGCCCTCTGCGCCCTCTGCGGTTAGCCCATTTCTGCTGTTCATGGATGTCCGCATGATGACGCGTGCTGGAATAATCGCGCACCAGGACACCTACCTGCGAGCGCTGCTGATCGCCATCGACGGACGCAATCCGTTCTATGCCGCGAAGATGAAGGCCGCCGGCCTGCGCGGTGCCGACTGCGACCGTGCGACCTTTCTCACGCGGTTCCCCTTCA
>JANPIY010000010.1:0-4940 GCA_031425255.1 Planctomycetota bacterium | reverse complement strand
CTCTGGCAGGGCAACGACCGCATCAAGATCTGCGCAGACACCGATGGCGACGGCAGGGCCGACAAATTCACCATCTTCGGTGACCGGCTCAACATCCCCACCGGCCTGGTCTTCGCCAACGGCGGCCTGATCGTCGCGCAGGCGCCGCAGTTCCTGTTCTTCAAGGACACCGACGGCGATGACCGTGCCGACGTGAAGGAGGTCCTGATGGAAGGGTGGAGCAAGGGCGACACCCATGCCGGTCCATCCAATCTGCATTATGGCCTCGACAATCGTCTTTACGGCGCGGTCGGCTACTCTGGCTACAGCGGCAAGGTCGAGGGTAAGGACGTGCGCTTCTCCAGCGGCCTGTGGCGCATGGACCGCTCGGGCCGGAACCTGGAATTCCTCAGCCAGTACAACAACAACACCTGGGGCTGCGCCATCAGCGAGACCGGCGAGTTGTTCGGTTCGACCGCCAACAACACCCAGCACTGCTACACCCCGGTGCCGATCCCCCTGCTGCAGGCGACCGCCGGGTTGATGAGCGAGGACAACCGCCGTGCCGTGCGCATGGATCAGCATTACAACGCCTCGCCGCTGACCGAGAAGATCCGCCAGGTCGACGTCTTCGGCGGCTTCACCGCCGCGGCCGGCGCCAACCTCTATACCGCGCGCGCCTTTCCTCAGCGCTATTGGAACAGCGTCACCTTGCTGACCGAGCCGACCATGCACCTGCTCCACCAGGGCCTGCTGGTGCGCGATGGCTCCGGTTGGACCGAGGGCGTCGACGGCGGCAACCTGGTGGCGAGCGACGACGAATGGTTCGCCCCGGTGCACGCCGAGGTCGGTCCCGACGGCGCCGTGTGGGTGGCGGACTGGTACAATTTCATCATCCAGCACAACCCGACACCGCGGAAGGAACACGGCGGCTTCGACAGCAAGACCGGCAAGGGCGGCGCGCACGAGAATCCACTGCGCGACGAGCGCCATGGCCGCATCTACCAGGTGGCGTGGAAAGGAGCCAAACCCGGACGGCGTAGCCTCGACCCCACCAAACCGACGGACCTGGTCGCGGCACTCGCCGATGACAACCAGTTCTGGCGCCTCACCGCGCAACGACTGATGGTCGAACGGGCCAAGCAGGACGTGGTCCCGCAGCTCATCGCCCTGGCCAAGGACCAGTCGCAGGACGCCATCGGTTTGAATGGCGGCGTGGTGCATGCCCTGTGGACGCTGCATGGCCTCGGAGCCCTCGACGGTTCCCAGGCGGCGGCCAATGAGGTCGCCGCCGCGGCGCTGAAGCACCCGTCGCATGGCGTGCGCCGCAACGCGGTGCAGGTGCTGCCGCCCACCGCCGCCTCGGCGGCGGCGGTGGTGGCCTCGGGGATCATCGCTGATCAAGATCTCAACGTGCGCCTCGCCGCCTTCCAGGCGGTGGCGGTGTTGCCGGCCTCCGACGCCATCGGCGCAGCGCTGTTCGCGCAAGCGCAGCTCGGTGCGGTGCAGAGCGACCGCTACCTTCCGCTCGCGCTCCAGGTCGGCGCCGCCCAGCATGGGGCTGGCTTCCTCGCCGCCGCGGCCAAGGCCGGCGTGAAGATTGCGCTGGCGGCCAGCGACCCCGCGGCCGCACCCGCCAATGGCTTGATCGCCAATCCGGGTTTCGAAGCGATGACCGCCGAGCTGCCGAGTGGATGGGTGAAGAGCACCTACGGCGGCTCCGCCGAATTCACCCGCGTCGACGGCGGCCGGAGCGGATTCTGCGCGCAGATCACCTCCGCCACCGGTGCCGACGTCGGTTGGATGACTACCGTCCCGGTCAAGCCGCGGACGAAATATCGCGCCACGGCGTGGATCAAGACCAAGGACCTCAAGGGCGCCACCGGCGCATTGCTGAACCTCAACGGCCATTCGGCCAAGAGCAAAGCCGTCACCGGCACCAAGGACTGGACCAAGGTGACCATGGAGTTCGACAGCGAGGCCCGCACCCAGGTCGAGATGAACTGCCTGTTCGGCGGCTGGGGCCAATCCACCGGCACGGCGTGGTGGGATGACGTCACCGTCGAGGAGATCGGCAAGGGCGGCGGCAGCAGCCCTGGACAGGTGGAGCAGCTGGTGGCGCGCAACCTCGCCATCCGCGGTGAGGTCGACGCGCAGCTCGCCCTGATGCAGCTGGTGGTGGGCGCCGACGCCGGTCTCAGCACCACGGTATTCGCCGGCCTCGCCGAAGGCTGGAACGAACGCGAGGTGCCGAAGGATCTCAGCGCGAAACAGCGCGCCGACCTCAGCACGGTGGGCACCAGGGCGGCGGCGACGGCCCGGCCCAGCATCGACGCCATCCTCGCGCGCTGGCAGACGGGCGGCGGCGTCATCGCCAAGGCGCCCACCAGCGGACCGAAACTGGCGGCCGAGGAACTCAAACGCTTCGAGTCCGGTCGCAACCGTTACGCGGCGCTGTGCATCGCCTGCCATCAGGCGAATGGTCAGGGTCTGCCTGGTCTGGCGCCATCCCTGGTGAAATCCGAATGGGTCGAAGGTCCGCACGGCCGGCCGGTGCGCATCATCTTGAACGGCCTCCAGGGTCCGGTGACGGTCAACGGAACGACGTTCAGCGGTCCCCTGATCATGCCCCCGCAGAAGGACGTGCTCGACGACGTCGCCATCGCCGAGGTGCTGACCTACGTGCGCAACGAATGGGGCAACAGCGCCGCACCGGTGCAACCCGCCGAGGTCAAGGCGGTGCGCGAAGCCGAAGCCAAACGCACCCAGCCGTGGACGGCGGAAGAGCTGATGAAGACCAAATAGATTGATTGGGGAGATGTGGGTTGGGAAATGTGTAAACACGTAGCCCGCTCTCGGGATCAATAGGAGAGAGGCTGGACGCAGAGACGCAGAGGAAGACAAGAGCGGGGCTTTTCGTCTCTGCGTCTCTGCGCCTCTGCGGCCCTCTCCAAGTAACTGCACTGCACCCACTGATCACGCCGGAGAACCATCAAATAAAGGTGAAGGGGCGGGGACGAAGGCAGCTTCAAACCCTGAAGCCGACGTCCTGACTCGCCTGGCGATTCCTTTGCGTTCTTTGCGGCTTTGCGGTGAAAATGAATTCCCTGGACCACCTGGCCCCGATCAACCCGCGTCGACCGCCAGCGCCACGATGGTGAGGTCATCATCGAGCACGCCCTCGGCGAAGCGCCGGACATCAGCCACCACGTTGGCGATCAGGCGGTCGTAGGGCAGGCGCAGGTGCGCGAGCACGCTCGCCATCACCCGGCCGTCGCCGTACTCCTCCTGCAGGCCGTCACGGGCCTCGCTCAGGCCGTCGGTGTAGAGGAACAACACGTCGCCCTGGCGGAGCTGGACCACCTCGGGCACCAGGCTGGTGCGCAGGGTGTCGCTGGTGACCAGGCCCAAGGCCGGAGCTCGCCCACCGACCCGGGTCACCACCGTCGAACGCTGGAGGTTGAGCACGAGCCCAGGGTGATGACCGGCGCACAGGCAGGTCAGGCGGCGGGTGCCGAGCTCAAGGATGCCGGCGAACAGCGTCACGAACTGGCCTTTGGGGAGTTGACCGCGCAGCTCATCGTTCAGGCGCGCGACGATCGGCATCACCTGGTGCTCCTCGCGCACGATGTGGTGCAGCGCGCGCAGGCTGGCCATCGCCGTGATGGCGCCTTGCAGACCATGACCGGTGACGTCGCCGAGGACGATGAGGACCCGGCCTGGGCTCAGTTGGATACATTCGTAGAAATCACCGCCGACTCCGACAAAGGGTTCGTAGTGGGCGGCGAAGCCATACCCCGCGATCGCCGGCAGCGGACTGATCATCGCCTCGATGGTGGTGCGCACCTTGGCGAGTTCCGGGTCGGAGACGGTCAAGGCCACCTCATCGAGGCGCTCGTGGTGACCTTTCCGCCAGCCGGAGATGCGTGTGGTGGCGGTGCTGCCGCGCGGGCGCGTGGCGGTCACCAGGTCATCGAGGTACCGTTGCGGCAGCATCCGAGCGCCGCGCGCATGTGGGCATTCGGCGAGGTGGATCGCGATGCTGCGCAGGGCCATGGCGGTGAGCGTGCCGCTCTGGCCATCGATGCGTACCCATTGACCGCTATAGGGATTGAGCCAGCGGCCATCGCCCGCGAATTGGCGTAGGCGGGCATCGTGTTCGAAGTGCTGGTGGAGGTGCACCCGCCAGCGGAAGACCTGCAGCTCGGCCAGGGTCTTCAGTCGCGCCCGGGTCCACGGTTGATGGGCGATGAGCCAGGTCCGCGCGGGTTCGAGATGGCCGCACGGAGCCGGCACGCGGGTGCCGGTGAAAGGATCGATCCACTGATCGCCATCCACCGTCATCACCTGGAAGGCCGCGTCGCTGCGCAGTGCGTGTCGAGTTTGTCCAGCAGGTTGCCCGAGGAGGCACGACCGACGGTGGTCGTTCCTGGCGCGGCTGAAGGATCACTGGTCGAGGCCATCATCGGGCTCCACGGCCCTGCAGACCGGTTCACGCCACGCTAGGGGGCCGGTTCGGGGACGCGAGAGTATGCTGATGTCGCACCAACGGAGGATGAAGGGGCGGTGAACGCCATGGTCCAGGCGCGGGCGGCAGGCATTGCTGCAGTCTATTCCACTCCGCTCGATCTGGTCGCCTCCGCCGCCCCGGTGGTGTCGCAATCCGCAGCACTGGCGCCCCCGAGCGGGTTGTGGCCGCGCAGCAGGGTCACATCATCCCGCGCCATGATCAAACGTGCCCTCGGTTCCTCAGACCTGACCATCTCGGTGATCGGCTTCGGCGCCTTCGCCGCCGGTGGGTGGATGTGGGGCCAGCAGGATGATGCCGACACCATCGCCGCGGTGCATGCGGCGGTGGACGGCGGGGTCAACTGGATCGACAGCGCGCCGATCTATGGCTCCGGCAAGGCCGACGCTGCGGTGGCGCAGGCGGTGCGCCAGCTGCCGGCGGAACGTCGCCC
>JANPIY010000009.1:0-6525 GCA_031425255.1 Planctomycetota bacterium | reverse complement strand
GGTGAGAGTGGCGAGGGCAAGGCAGTACAAGGCGCGCATGGCGGCTCCGGAAGATTGATCGGCGGGTCAATTGCGGTTCACCCCCTCCAAGGTGACCGCCGTGAGCCGAATGGCTGAATGCTGTCTCATACGCCAGGTGCCCTCCACCCTCGGGCGTGAGCCCAATGCCGTTGAGCTGACAAAGAGGAATCGGCCGCAGAGACGCCGAGACGCAGAGGAAAGGCAAAGCAGGGACTTTTCGTCTCTGCGCCTCTGCGCCTCTGCGGCCAAATATCTTGGCTTCACACCCTTGGGCGTGAGCCAACCAAGTGGAAAGCCACAACCCACCTGCCTCGGAAAGAAGCATGGCAGCGGTGCTTTCAGAAATCATTCCCCTGCGGAGCACGCGAGGTCGTCGACGAAGAACACGCCGGCGCGGCCATGGTTGCCCGGCCGCAGCAGCAGCCAGCGGGTTCCGGCTGGCAGGTCGATATCGATGGTCTGCTGGTGCCAGTCCGCATCGCGCGCCAGGGACGGTACCGGGTGGGGTGCGTTGATCTGGCGGCCCTCGCCATCGAGCGGGTCGACGTCCAGGCGGGCGGTCTCCGCTGGTGACGGGCCGCACACCAGCCCGTGCGCGCGCAGTCGGCAGGTGATGCGCACCCGGCGCCAGGAAGGATCGACGGCGAGCACCGCGCGCGCCTCGACCGCGCCCAAGGTGGCATCAAGTGCGAGCGCCCCATCCACCACGCGTTGCTGACCGCTCCCCAGGCACCAGCCCGGGGGCAGGCCGTCAGCATCGACGGTGGCGAAATCTGCGAGGTAGGTCTGGGACGGTGCGAGCTGGCGCTGGGGGTCGGCCACCACGCGGATGTCGTCGAAGTCGCACGCGCCGTCGGCGAAATTCGCAGCCACCAGCACCACGGTGGCCGCGCCGCTGGGGATCTCCATGTCCCGGCGCAGCGACGTCCACGGCGCATCGGCACCCAGGTGCAACGGCGGACCGTAGGTGATCAAGGTTCCATCGGCGGCGTGGAACTCCACCGACAGACGGGCGTCCTGCCAGTCGTGCTGGCCCAGGACGAGACCGGATGCGCGCATGCGCGTCGCCACCAGCAGGCGGCGCCAGGATGGATCGAGTGCGATCTGGCAGCTCGCCATCAGCGTGTGCCGCTCGTCCCGGGTACGGATGGCGAGGACATGCCCGCCCTCCTCACTGATGATGGCGACGTTGGGTCCGCCGAGGCCACGCCACGCGAGCGCGTCGTCCGGGCGCTCGAAATCCCAGGCCGTCCGCTCCAGCGCGGGCGCGAGTGCGGCACCGCTCAGCGCCCATGCGACCAGGAGCAGAACGCTGCGGATCACTGCGCATCCTCCAGCACGACGACTTCGCCGATGTCGATCTCGACCCCGTTCACCGCTACGCCGATGACGTCGGCAGGGCGTGTCAGCGCGACCCGCGTCGATGATCCCGCGAGGGCGACACCCTCCTGATCGCCGACGACATGGATGCGCCGCCAGACCTCGGGCTCGAGCGTGAGCGGCAGACGCGCATCGCCCACCGCCAGCGCGATCTGGCCGGCGCCCGGGTGGGAGCGCAGGCGCAGCTGCACGATCGCCCGCCAGCGCGTCGGCAGCACCGGCACCGGCAGCAGGGCGGTGCCCGGCGCGGCCGAGGCGGCGATGGCGAGGACGCGGATCCAGGAGCCTTCGACCTCGAACCAACGGGCCTGAGCGATGACCGCGTCGGTACGCCACGTCGAACCCGGATCCTGGTGGCTCTCGCGGAAACGGACCGGCGCATCGCGTGCGGTGCTCAGGCGCGGCGGCTGCCCAAGCACCACTGCGGCGGCGTCGCCGGGCAGCAGGCGTGCTGCGCCCGCCGGCGCAGACACGTAGAGAGCGCCGTGGCGCAGGGCCACAGCGGTGCCATGGGGGCCCGAGGTGACGGTGAAGGCAGTGCCTTCGACCGTCACCGTGGCCTCGGAGGTCGCCAGGACGAACGGCCGCCCGGCGGGCTGCGGCGCGACGGTGGCGTCGGCGCTGCCATGGCCGAGGCGCACGGAGAAGGGATCGCCGTGTCCCGGCAGCTCCATGCGACTGGCGGCGCCGAGGTCGACCCGCGTCCCGTCGCTCCACACCAGGGAGCCGCGTCCGCCGGCGGCCACCTCGACCGCATCACCAGGCCCGAGGCCACCGAATGGGCGCCAGCCAGCGGCGCGCACCACGACGCCATTACCGTCGATCAGCCAGCACAGCGGCCGCGCCTGCCACCCCCATACACCGGCCACCGTGAGGAGCAGCCCGGCGGCGAGCGCATGTTTCCACCCCCAGGCGCGCCGCCGGGCCGTGGTGGCGCGCAGGACGCGGCCGACGAAACGCTCATCGGCGCCAGGCGCGCCGCCGCGGCCGAGCTCGCGCAGCAGGCCATCGACCAGCGCGTCGGCAGCGTCGACCACCCCGGCTTCGTCGTCCGGCCTCATAGGCGCCCCACGTGGCGGTCGAGGCAGTCCCCGAGCGCCGCACGGGCGCGCTGCAGGCGCTTGCGGACCGCTTCCACCGAGACCCCGGTGCGCTCCGCCACCGCCTGGCAGGGCAGCTCCTGCAGGTAGAATAGCTCGACGGTCTCGCGCAGGGCGCCATCCAGGCGGGCGACGCAGCCGCGCAGGGTGGCCAGGGCGTCCACACCGGTCTCCGACTCGCCGACCTCGAGCCGGCGATGGCCTTCGTCGAGCGCCGCGAGCGTGACGTCGTCGACCGGGCGCTCGCGGCGGCGATGGCTCTCCAGCCACTTCATGCGCACGATGCCCCGCACCCAGGCCGCGAAGTCGCGGCTGGGGTCGAAGCGGGCGAGGTCGCGGTAGGCGACCAGGAAGGAATCCTGGACCAGGTCCTCGGCCTCGACCGCCGAGCGGCAGAGCGCCAGGGCGTACCCGAGGAGCCGTCGGTGGTGCTGACGCACCAGGATTTCAAACGCCAAACGGTTAGGGTCGGAGGGTGGCATGGTGAGCGGTGCATCCCATTGCGGTACGGGGTCAGCGAAGTGACCACGGCGTGGCGGATCCATGCGTGCGTCTCACACGGCGCTCGACGCCAGCGCGCCGAGGAGTGCGCTGGTAGTCCTGCTCCGCCGTGTGTGAGATGGCCGACGTCCACTCCCATGAGGACGGTCACGTCGCAGCGATCCTCCCGCAATGGACCTGCCGATCGTCCGTGGTGTCGCTGCACCGCCCGTTCAACGCTGGAGAGCTGCCGTCATGCGTTTCATCTTCTCGTGCCTGCTGATCGCATTCCTGGTACCCGACCTGCGTGCCGCGGTCGTTCCCGCCCTGTTGTTCGGCGACAATGCCGTCCTGCAACGCGACAAGACCATCCCTGTCTGGGGCACGGCGGACCCTGGAGAAAAAGTTTCCGTCTCCTTCGCAGGTCACACCGCCACGGCCGTGGCTGATCCGTCGGGCGCCTGGTGGGTCGATCTTCCGGCGCTGCCGGCCAACGCCGTCCCGGCCGCTCTGGTCTTCAAAGGGACGCACACCATCACCCGGACCAATGTCGTCGTCGGCGACGTCTGGCTCGCCTCCGGACAATCCAATATGGAGCAGATGGTCCAGGAATCGTACGACGCTCCCCTGGATATCCCGGCGTCGGCGCGTTACCCGATGATCCGTCACGTGCGCATCGATTATAAGGTTTCCGCGACCCCGCTGCGGGTCGGCTCCGCTACCTGGAAGGTCGCCGGGCCGCAGACCACCGGGGAATTCACCGCCATCGGATATTATTTCGCCCTCTGCTTGTACGAGGCGCTCGACGTCCCGATCGGCATCGTCAACAACTCGCGAGGCGCCAGTAACATCCGCGGCTGGGTGGATCCCCTCACCCTCGACACCGATGCGAGCATTGCGAAGACCGCGAAGCACTGGGCCGAGGTGGAGGCTAAGGAAAGAGCGCGTTATCCTGAACTGAAGGCAAAGCTCGACGCGGACATCCAAGCCTGGGAGACGGCCAAGGCCGCCGCCAAGGCCGCGAACACACCCTTCTCCGCGCAACGCCCGAGCGCCGGTTGGGCTGGTCTGACCGGCGGGCCCGATGATCAATTCATGTGCTCCGGCCTCTACAATGGCATGGTCCGCCCGCTGGAACCGTATGCGCTGCGTGGCTTCATCTGGTACCAGGGCGAAGGCAACGTGGGCAATCACGTCGAATACGCCAAAGTCTTCCCGGCCATGATCACTGGTTGGCGCCGGCAATTCGCCCAAGGCGATCTCCCCTTCTACTGGGTGCAGCTGTCCAGCTACGACAGCCCGACCGGTACGGCGATGGCGTTCCTGCGTGAAGCCCAGTCCAAGGCCCTGACCCTGCCCGCCACCGGGCAGGTGGTGAGCCTCGACATGGGCGACCGCGGAAATATCCACCCGGCGCGCAAGCTCCCGATCGGTCGTCGCCTGGCCCGGGTCGCCCTCGCTAACGAATATGGCAAAAAAATCATCCATCGCGGCCCGGTGTTCAAGCAGGCCGAGCGTGAAGGCACCGGTTATCGCGTGAGCTTCGCCAAGAACGAGGGCGATGAGCGATTGGTCGCTTTTGGCAATGTCCTTCAGGGCTTCGAACTCGCCGGCGCCGATCGCATCTTCAAACCCGCACTGGCCGAGGTCGACAAGTCGTCCACCACCGTCTTCGTCACCAGCCCCGACGTCCCGTCGCCGGTCGCCGTGCGCTATGCGTGGCGCGACTCCGCCGTCACGGGGCTCTATAACCGGAATGGCCTGCCGGCGGAACCGTTCCGGAGTGACGACTGGGACAAGTGATGTCCCGCTTCGCTGCGGGCCAACAGCGCAGAATCTGATCCTGGGACATTACGCATCCAGGTGGATCGCATCCTATTTTCCGCTGAGTTGTTTGACGCCCGAATGGGCGGTTCAAGCAAGTCGGCAACTGAAGCGGGATGGACAACCAACCGCAGAGTCGCAAAGGCAGGAGGAGGGCCGCAGAGTGAATCCTTCCGAGACCGCCTCTGCGGCCCTCTTCTCACCTCTGCGGCTCTGCGGTTACCGTTCGCACCGAGCCGGTGAACGATCCGAGTCACCTCTCGTGGGATGAGTCACCTGGAAGGTAGGTGAGGCCGTCATGTGGGCCGCAACCGCACGATCGTGGTCGGATTGGCGGCTTGTGCTGAGCCATCCTCGGCCATCAAGTCGGTCGCGTGTCGATTGCACCTGATCCCGAGTTGCGTCCTGACGCCGTGGTGCGTGCCTGCCGGTTGGGGATGTTCGTCCAGGCCTTGGTGATCAATCTCACGCCGCTGCTGTTCGTGCCGTTGCGTGATCAACTCGGTTTGTCGTGGGAGCAGCTCGGCCGCCTGGTGCTGATCAACTTCTCCACCCAGTTGATCGTCGATTTGTTGGCCGCCCCGCTGTTACGCATCGTCAGCCTTCGCACCCTGCTGGTGGCGGCACACCTTTTAGCGGTCGTCGGGCTCCTGCTGTTCGCCATGGCACCCGCCACGCCGGTGCCGCCATACGTGATGCTGGTGGCCGGGACGGTGATCTTCTCCACCGGCTGCGGCCTCTTGGAGGTCTTCCTCAGTCCAGTGCTCAGCGCCGTACCGTCATCGCGCAAATCTGGTGACATGGCGCTGCTGCATGCTTTTTATCCGATCGGCAAACTCGTGGTGGTGCTCGGCACCGCGGCATGTCTGGCGCTGGTGGAGCCAGCCCGCTGGCCGTGGATCGCAGTGGCGTGGCTGGTCGTGCCGCTGTGGGGCGCGTGGATCTTCCTGACGGTGCGCCTACCGACCCTGCCGCTAGGCCAAGAGGGCCAACGTGCAGGGGAATTGATGCAGCAGCCGGCTTTCATCGCGGTGCTGGTGGCAATGGCGTGTGCTGGCTCATGCGAACTGGCGCTGTCGCAATGGATCTCCGCTTTTGCCCAGCGCGGCCTCGGCCTATCAGCTGAACTGGGCAACGTGGTCGGTTTCGGCCTCTTCGCCGTCGGCATGATCATCGGGCGCGTCTGGTATGGTTTACGAAGTGAAGTCAGCGACCTGCTGACCTTGCTGCAACGAACGGCGGTGTTCGTCCTGGTGGTCTACCTGGTAGCGGCATTGTCGCCGTCGCCCTTACTGGCGTTCAGTGCGTGCTGCTTGGCAGGTTTGGCCGTGAGCATGTTGTGGCCGGCGACGCTGTCGCTCGCCGCTGCGCGTTGGCCGCTGGCCGGGGCGATGATGTTCGCCTTGCTCGCCGCCGCCGGGGATGTTGGTGCGGCGCTCGGTGCATGGCTCGTCGGCCTGGTGGCGGATCTGGCGGAGAAGACGCCAGCGCTCACGGCTTGGCTGCCTGGGAACTCCGGTCAGGGGGCTGCGCTGCGCTTGGGACTGCTCAGCGGAGTATTGGCACCACTCGGAATGTTGTTCGCGGTGTGGTGGCTGCGCAGGGAGCGGGAGACCGGCCGATAACGTTGTCATCAGTTCCTCCTCCACAAGTCTTTGCGGATCACGTACGCGATCGGATCCCGCATCCTTTGGGCTCTGCGGCATTCCGGGTGGGTTCC
>JANPIY010000008.1:0-1760 GCA_031425255.1 Planctomycetota bacterium | reverse complement strand
CGTCGGGCGCCACCATGCCGAATCGCGCCCCCAGTTCGACCGTAAGGTTGCACAAGGTCAGCCGCGCTTCCACTTCCAGCGCCTTGACGGCGCTGCCCGCGAATTCAACGGCATAACCTCCGCCCGCCGCCGTACCCAGCCGGGCGATGATGTGCAGGGCCAGATCCTTGGCAGTCACGCCGGGAGACAGTGCGCCGTCGCAACGGATGCGCATGCGTTTCGGTTTCTGCTGGCGCAATGTCTGCGTGGCCAACGCGTGGGCGCCTTCCGATGAGCCGACACCGAACGCCAGCGCACCCAGGCCGCCGTTGGTACAGGTGTGGCTGTCGCCGCAGATGACCGTGAGCCCGGGCAACACGATGCCCAGTTCGGGGCCCATGACGTGCACGATACCCTGACCTGGCTGGCCGACATCGAACATCTTCACGCCCGCTTCGCCTGTGTGGGCGCGCAGCGCCAGCCACAGCTTGCTTCCCAGGACATGGGTGTTGCCGTCCCGCCCCGGCTGGCTTGACACAGCGTGGTCCGGGGTGGCATACGCAAGCTCCGGGTTGTGCACGGTCAAATTGCGCGCCTTGACTTCAGCCAGGCCGGCCGGGCCGGACAGGTCGTGCAGCAGGTGCCGGTCGATGTGCAGCAGCACCCAGCCGTCGCCGAGCTCTCGCACCACGTGCGCATCCCACAACTTGTCGAACAGTGTGCGGGCCATCATGGGGCCTTTGCCGTATTGACGACGGATGGCGCGCCACTGTCCATCGCTCCGCCGGCGTTGAAGCGCGCGCGCAATGCGTCCCACTCCACTGCGCCAAAACGGCGGAAGACCTTTGCCACGCTGGCGGTCGCGGTTGGCGGCTTGAAGCTGGTCTTGAGTTGGGCCAGCGCGGCGTCACTGGCTTCGATAGTGGCCATGAGCAACAGCCCGGGGACGATAGCGAGCTTGTAGCCCATGGCCTCTGCCTCCCGCAGATCGAAAACCGGTGTACGGCCGCCGGGCACCACATTCAGCAGGCAGGGGCCCTTGACGCGCTGCGGTACGGCCGCGATTTCTTCCATCGTCTGCACAGCCTCCACGAAGGCCATATCGGCACCGGCCTCCAGCGCGGCATTCGCGCGCCAGATGGCTTCGTCCAGCCCGATCATGGCGCGCGCATCGGTGCGGGCGATGATGACGAACTCGGGCGAGCGGCGCGCCTCGACGGCCGCCCGGATCTTGGACACGAACTCGGCGCGCGACACCACCTCCTTTCCGTCCAGATGGCCGCAGCGTTTTGGCGCGACCTGGTCCTCGATGTGGATGGCGGCCACGCCGCGCGCCTCGTATTCGCGCACCGTACGCGTGACATTGAGCTCGTTGCCATAGCCGGTGTCGGCATCCGCGATGAGCGGCAGGTTGATGGAGCGCGCCATCGTGGCGGCGTTCTCCACCATCTCGCCCATCGTCAGGAGGCCGAAATCCGGATAGCCGCGGGCGGCAGAGGTACCGGCTCCGGTCATGTAGACGGCGGCAAAGCCCGCCTGTTCGATCAGGCGGGCGCCTATGGCATCGTAGGCGCCGGGGGCAACTAGCATGCCGGGGTTGTGCAGGTGCGGGCGCAGCGATAAAGGGGTGGAAGTCATGGGTGGCGTGAAGTCAGCAATGGCGAGGACGTTTGGACTAGTGTTTATGTGTTTATATTCTAAATACAACTAGGATGGATTGTCAAGCCCCTCCTAGCCGCTTGGTATGCTCAACCTCCAAGTTCCTATACTTCATGGCGCGA
>JANPIY010000007.1:0-10008 GCA_031425255.1 Planctomycetota bacterium | reverse complement strand
CTCGGACATCGGACAGCGGACAGCGGACAGCGGACGTTCCCCAATGACCCACCGCGTCGGCATCGGCTACGACATCCACCGCCTCGAAGCGGGCACTGGCATCGTCGTCGGCGGTATCGAGATCCCGTGCGAGTACCGCGTGATCGCCCACAGCGATGGCGACGTGCTGCTGCATGCCTTGTGCGATGCCCTGCTCGGGGCCGTCGGGGCCGGCGATCTGGGAGAACATTTCCCCGATACCGATGAGCTCCACCGTGGTCGCGATTCGCGCACGTTCCTGCGTGAGGTGCTGTCCATGCCAGCGCTCAAGCCGTGGCGGATGACCAACATGGACAGCAACATCATCGCCCAGGTGCCACGACTGGGACCCTACAAGCTCGAGATCCGCCAGATGCTGGCCGAGATGTTATGCCTCCCGCTGGGACGCGTCGGAGTGAAGGCGCGCACCAATGAAGGCCTGGATGCGGTCGGAGAAAAGCGCGCGATCCAGGCCCAGGTGGTCGTGCTGCTTGAACCGATCAGGTAGAATTCGCTGAGCTAGCCGTGCGCCGTGCGGCGTTCCACGGATCGGGGTCAACGCCGCCGCTCTCGCCAACGGATCGATGCTGCACCTCGCACCTCGCACGCGCGCAGCGCAAAAAAAAGCCGCCCTGCGGGAAGACCCGCGGGCGGCACGGACTCGCCCGCCGGTGTGGACGGCGTTCGATGGATCCGGGCGGGAGTCTACCCTCGATCGCGAAGATCGGGTGAAGCGGCCGCGAAGCTTGGACGGAGGGTATCCGGTGGGTTATCGCCCTCAGGGCGTTAACCGGGTCAGCTCCTGCATTTGCCGGGCGAAGCCCTGGAGCTGGCGGGCGCTGGCAAGCTTGGACACGTCATGGCCGGGGACCGCCTGGTAGGCCGGGATGGTCTCGGCGAGCTCGCGCTCGACCTCCGCGAAACAGGCCTGGGCCTGGTGCAGGGTGCGCATGCGACCAGTGAGCGCCGCGGTGTCGTCGCCGAGTGCCGGGCGGGCACGTTTCGCCAGTTCGATGCCTTCAGCGAAACGGCGATCGCTGTCGCTGAGGCGTTGCTCCAACCGGCCGCGCACGCTGGTGGGGACGGTGGTGACCGGTGGCTGGCCGGCGCCGGACTGAGGCGGCGCTCCTGGTGCGCCCGGGGTGGATCCACCGGCCTGGCCCTGCTGCTGGTTGGTACGCCACCAGGTTTCGCAGCGTTCGACCAGCCCGGCCGGACCCCACAGCGCTTCGCCGGCCTGGTCGGCCAAGCGTTTCGCATCGTGTGCGACCTCGGCGAAGGGATCGGCGCCGACGCGAGGGTCCGCCTGTGGCGACCACCATGCCGGATCGAGGGGATGGAAACTCCACACGCCGTGCGCGCGATGATTGGCCAAGGTGGTCCAGGCCAGCGCGCCGGCGAGCGTCACCAGCGTCAGGATCATCAACAGTTTGATGAGCACGCCGCCCTGGCGTGCGCCATTCATGGAATGAATCCGGGACCATCGGCGGGTACCGGCTTGGGTGCGTTGCCTGGAAGGTGCTGCGCCAGGCGACCCATGACGTTGGCCACCGTCTCCTCGGCCGTCTGCCCGATCAGGTCCTGTTCGACCGCCAGCACCTTGCCATCCGGGCCGACCAGCACGGCGGCGGGGATGCCATCGATGTGCCACGCATCATCGACCTCGCTGTCCCAGCCCAGTCCCTCGCCGAGCACGGGGTAGGTGATGCCCATCTTGGCGATGAAGGCCGCGAGGTTGGGCAGCGTCTGCTTGGTATCGAGGGTCACGCCGATGGTGATCACCCCTTTCTCCTTCAACTGGATCGCTGCACTGGCGATGATGGGCGCCACGGCTTCGCAGGGTTTGCACCACGTCGCGAAGAAGTCGATCAGCACCGCCTTGCCGGCGTAGGCGGCGAGGTCGATGACGCCCTCCTGGCCATCGACCCGTTTCAGTTTCAGCGGAGGCGCCGCCTGGCCGATGAATTTCTCCGTGGCTGTCATCGCCGAGTCGAGCAGCTGATTCGCGGCGGGATCGCTCCGCGCCTGCAACCAGGTCTGGACGGCGTCGGATTTCGCGCCGGCCTCCTCCATCGCCAGGATGCGCAGCGCGTAGACCGGAACACGTTCCGCCGGCGGGCGCTCGGACAGCAGCTTGAGCGCATCGTCGTAGTGGCGGAAGACCGCCAGCACCACCGCGCGGTAGGTCTCCTGGGCTGGCGTCAGTGGGGCTTCGGGCTCGCCTTCCGCCGGTTTCGGCGGCAGCGCCTTGCGCAGTTGCGCCAACCCACTCTGCAGGCGCTGCCCTTCGGCAGTGTGGGCCCGAGCCATGACCACCGCGCCCAGGTCGCCGAACGGGGCCAGGCTGTCGATGACGCTGCCGACGGTCTCGGGCTTCTCCGCCTGCCGCCACGTCAGTTGCCAGGTGGCAATCCAGGCCAGGCCGGCACGTTCCTTGAGCGGAGCCCCGGCGTCCTTCGACGCCAGCACGGTCTGCAAGGCGGTGCGCGCCTCGTCCACCCGTCCGGCGTCGAGCCACGCTTCCGCGCCGGCCGTGCGCAGTTCGAGCTGATCGGAGGCCGATAGTCCGAGGTTCTCACCCAGCAGCGCACTGATCGCCTGCGCCCGCGCGGGATTGCCAGGCTCGCTGATCTCGTCGGGCTTGAACGCCTGATTGACCTCCTGGAGCAGGTCTTCGACCGTGGCAGCGGTGAGCAGGGAGACCTGCGTGCACAAGGCCAGCAGGAGGGCGGAGAAAAGGCATGGGCGCATGGGAAGGAGCATGGTGGTTCAGGTGCCGGTGGCAGCTGTTTTCAGCGGTTTTCCCGACGGGCGTCGGCGACGCTCCAGGACTGGCGAGGCGACCTCGCTGAAGCGCACCTCCTGTCCGGCGAACCGTCGGCGCATCACCGCGACGGCTTCCGGATGGTCATCGACCAGCAGGAACCTTCGGCCCAGCGCCAGCGCCGCGGCGCCGGTGGTGCCGCTGCCGGCGAAGAAATCGACCACCAGATCGCCGGCGCGTGACGATGCGGCGACGATGCGGCGCAGGACGCCGAAGGGCTTCTGGGTCGGGTATCCGGTCTTCTCGCGCGAGTTGGTCGGCACGATGGTATGCCACCAGGTGTCGGTCGGCAGCTTGCCGCGCGCGGCCTTCTCTTTGCCGACCAGCTTGGGCGCGAGGTAGGGCAGGCGATCGACCTCGTCGGTGCTGAAGCGGTAGCGCACCGGATCCTTCACGTAGACCAGGATGTTGTCGTGTTTCGCCGGCCACTTCGACTTCGAGCGCGCGCCGTAGTCGTAGGCCCAGATCACCTCGTTGAGGAAACATCGGCGCGTGAAAATGGTATCGAGCAGCACCTTGCAGTAGTGCACCTCGCGGTAGTCGATGTGGAAATAGAGCGTGCCGTGCGGCGCCAGGATGCGGTAGGCCTCGCGCAGTCGCGGTTCGATGAAACCGAGGAAGTCATCGAAGCGATCGTTGTAGGCGCTGCTGGCCACGGTGGTGCGCTCGTACGTCGCGCCGTGGAAACCGACCTTGCCGGTGGCTGAACGCACCGACCTGGTCACGTGCCGCTGCATCTGCTTGCCGGTATTGAACGGCGGATCGATGTATATCAGGTCGGCGCACCCATCGGGCAGCGTCTTCAAGACGGCGAGGTTGTCGCCAAAGACGACATGTCCGATGTCCGATGTCCGATGTCCGATGTCTTCCGATGCCGCGGCAATGCCCTTGGTTGCCGGCGACTGATGTGCACCCGCTGGCGTGACATCGGACATCGGACATCGGACATCGGACTTTCCCATCATTGTGTCAACGCCTTCCGCCATCTCGCCACCCAGGTGGCCGCGATCGGGCTGATCTGCTCCTCGATCAGGTTGCCGCGCGCGCACTCGAAGGCCTGGCGCAGCTCCTTGATCTGGCCACGCGAGCGGTTGAAGCGCTGCGCCAGGTCGCCGTCCTCGACACCATCGAGGTAGGCGTCGGCGAGACCCTTGAGATCCTCATCCAGCCAGGCCCGGCCGAGGGCCTTCCCGCCGGCACGGATCGGGGTGTCCTTCGACGAGGGCTTGGGCCTGGCGATCTCGACGAAGGGGGCCGGTGCGCCGCTCCCATCCAGCAGGATGGCCGTGGCGTGCGCGAGATTCACCAGCACCGCGCCGCTCTCACCGCCGCCGAGCGAGAGCCAGCCGCCGCGCAGCCCGGCGACCGTGCCGCGCACCACCTGGCCACTGCTCAGATGGGCGGTGACGCTACGTCCGGGCATGAGCTGCGAGAGGGGGTCTTCCATGGCGCGGGAGGTTCGCGCGCAGCGGTGCCTGGGGAAGATGGAAATCCGCGAACGTCCGCTCGGATTCGCGCCCGCATTTTCAGAATCCACGGATAGCCATGCCGCGGAAAGGCCCGCGCGGGGGTCGCGGCTGTGCGATCGATGCTGGTACGCTAACGAAGAAGAATCGGCCGCAGAGCCGCAGAGACGCAGAGGCAAGGCAAAGCAGGGTCTCTTTTTCACCTCTGCGCCTCTGCGCCTCTGCGGCCAAAGATCTCAGCTTTACAGCATTGCCGAGCGATCCGCGCGGTCGGTGACCTCGCCGGCGGTCAACGGCTGGCCGGTGAAAACCCGCGTCGGCCCGATCTTTTCGACATTGACAGGGTCTGGGGCCCCTCCTATGACCCGGCCACGCACGGTCTGTCGTGCTGACGCTGGTGGTGGTCAGGTTCTGGTTCCGACTGCGGTCGACCCACTCCCGGCCAGGCGTCCCTCCCACCCACAACCCGGTTTTCCCTGGCAGGCTCGCGCTGCAGCCCCGGTTGTGTTCCGTACCCGTATGCCCTTGGGGTTCGATGCCGGCTGAAACGCTGGTGGCCATCGACGGCCACTACTACGCCTACAAGTTTTTCTTCGGCATGCCGCCGCTCATCGGTCCCGGTGGGCGGCCGACCGGGGTGACCTATGCGTTCGCCAATCTGGTGCGCGATCTGCGGCAGAATCCGCTGGTCACGCATCTGGCCTGCGTGTTCGACATCGGCGACAGTTTCCGCAACCAGATCTATAGCGAGTACAAGGCCCATCGCGACGCGATGCCCGATCTGCTGGAAGCGCAGTTCGTCGACGTCGAGGAGATCCTGCGCGCCAGCGGTGTACCGGTGATCAAGGTCGTCGGCTACGAGGCCGACGACGTGTTGGCGACCCTGGCCAGACAGGCGGGCACCGCCGGCATGAACGTGCGCCTGTGCACCAAGGACAAGGACATCGACCAGCTCCTCAACGAGCGGGTGCGCACCTGGGATCCGGGCAAGGACATCCTGCGCGGCCCGAAGGAGCTGTTGGAGGAGAAGGGCATCACGCCGGAGCAGGTCATCGACTACCTGTGCATGATCGGCGACGCCTCCGACAACGTTCCTGGAATCAACGGTGTCGGCCCCAAGACGGCGGCCAAGCTGCTGCAGGAATACGGCAACCTCGCCGCTGTGCTGGCCAACAGCGACAAGCTGAAGGGCAAACAAAGGGAGAACGTCGAGGCCTTCAAACCCAAGGCCGAGCTGACCTGCCGCCTGATCCAACTCGCCGAGGTGCCGGATCTGCCGGCGATCGAATCGCTGCGCATCGATCGCTCCTTCCGGGGCGATGAAGCGGCCTTCGCCAGGTTCGGTTTCAGTCGCGCGCGCTTCTTCCCGGCCGAGAGCACCGCGGCGAGCGCTGGCGAGATGCCCTACCGCACCCTCGCCCTGGCCGACCTGCCGGCCTATATCGCTCAGTTGCGAGCCGCGGGGCGTTTCGCTTTCGAGACCGAGACCACCGGTCCGGATCCGCTGAGCGCCGACCTGGTCGGCATCGGTTTCGCCTGTGGCTGCGTCGAGGGTGGCAGCGATCCGCGCGCGGCGGCCTACCTGCCGATCTGTGGCCTCGACCACCAGCTGGTACCGTGGGCGGCTGCGCGCGAGCTGCTGGCGCCGCTCTTCGCCGATCCTGCTGTGGGCAAGGTGGCGCAGGATGCCAAATACGACATCCGTGTGCTGGCCCACCACGGCCTCACCGTCAACGGCCTCGACGGCGACACCATGCTGGCGAGCTGGTTGCTCGAACCTGGACGTGAAAGCCACGGCCTCGACCACCTGACCAAGTCGCTGCTGAATGAGACCAAGATCGCCACCGTGCAGGTGATCGACGCCACCATCGGGCAGACCATGGCGCAGGTGCCGGTGGCGGCGGTGGCGACCTATGCCTGCGAAGAAGCGCAGTGCTGCTGGCGGGTGGCGCAACTCCTCGAAGCGAAGCTGGCGGAACTCCACCTGCTCGAGGTCTATCGCACGCAGGAGCTGCCGATCGCCGCCTGCCTCGGCCGCATCGAGGATGCCGGACTGCAGGTCAACCGCGAGACCTTGGCTGCCACCCAGCGCCACCTCGAACAATACCTCACCCAGGTCACCGCCAGCATCCGCACGCACGCCGGGGCCGGCTTCAATCCGGCGAGTCCGAAACAGATCGCGGACCTGCTGTTCACCAAGCTGGGGCTGCCGGTGATCAGCCAGACCAAGTCGGGACCGTCGACCGATGCCGGCGTGCTGGAAGCCCTCCGCCACCTGCACGAGCTGCCGGATCTGCTGCTGCAGCATCGCATGCTGTCGAAGCTCATCGGCACCTATCTGGCGAAACTGCCGGAGCACATCGCCGCCGATGGACGCATCCACACCAACCTCAAGCAGACCGGCACCGAGACTGGCCGCATCTCGAGCGACACGCCCAACCTGCAGAACATCCCCAAGAAGAGCGATCTCGGGCGCGAGATCCGCACCGCCTTCGTGCCCGGTCCGGGGCGGCTGTTCCTGGCTGCCGATTACAGCCAGATCGAATTGCGCGTGCTCGCGCATCTGTCCGGCGATGCGACGCTCAAACAGGCCTTCGCCGCCAACGCCGACATCCACCGTTTCGTCGCCGCCCAGGTGCACGGCATCGACGAGGCCTCGGTCACGCCCAAGCAGCGCAACGCCGCCAAGGCGGTGAATTTCGGCATCATCTACGGCCAGACCGCCTTCGGCTTGTCGCAGCAGCTCGGCATCGCGCGCGGCGAAGCGCAGAAATTCATCGACGGCTATTTCGCGCGCTTCAACCAGGTGCGTGCCTACATCGACACGGTCATCGCCAATGCCACCGCGCGCGGCTACGCCGAAACCATCTCTGGCCGGCGGCGCAACATCCCGCAACTGACTAGCGGCAATCGCAACGAACGTCTGCAGGGCGAGCGCATCGCTCTCAACAGCACCATCCAGGGCAGCGCCGCCGACCTGATCAAACGTGCGATGCTGCGCTGCGACACCATGCTGCCCTCCGGCGCGTGTCTGGTGCTGCAGATCCACGATGAACTGCTGGTCGAAGCCGATCTCGCCGTCGCCGATGCCGCCGCCACCGCCCTGCGCGACGCCATGATCGGCGCGTGGACCCTCGACGTCGCCCTGATCGCCGAGGTCAGACGCGGCGACACCTGGTTCGCGGTCAGCTGAACCGATCATCCTCACATTTCACCGCTCAACTCGTCATCACCGTCCCAGAAGCACCCATGAAAAACTCCGACCTCGACGCCGCCAAAGCCAAGAAACCCGTCCGCTCCAAAGCCGTCAAGCCGGTCAAGGGCGGACGTGCGGCGCCTGCCGACCAGCTGCCGGAGATCGACATGGAGGCGCCGTCCGAAGCCGTGCGCCCAGGGCAACCGCCGGCCGAACCCCTGCTGGGCGTGCCGGCACATAAACGCGTGCGCATCGGCATCACTGGTGAACCCGGTGCGGGCAAGAGCGCCCTGGCGCGCCAGCTCAGCGCCCTGGGCGGCACGCTCATCGACGTCGACCGCCTCGGTCATGAACTGATCGAGCACCCACGCCTCAAGCGCGACCTGGTGAACGCCTTTGGCGAGGACATCATCAACGCCGATGGCGATGTCGATCGTCGTGCCCTGGCGGCCAAGGCCTTCGCCACTCCCGAGGCCACCGCGACGCTCAACAGCATCGTCCACCCGCCATTGATCGCGCGCACCAAGGCGCTGGCGGCCAAGGCCGGGAACTTCGTGGTCATCGATGCCGGCCTGTTGCATGAACTCGGCCTGGCCGACGAATGCACCATCACCATCTACGTCAAAGCCAACCGCGACAACCGCATCAACCGGGTGGGCGAGCGCGGCTGGGACGAACAGGAGCTCATGCGTCGCGAGCAGGCGCTCGGCGATGCCGACGCCCGGCGCAAGAAATGCAACCTGGCGGTCGACAACACCGGCGACCCCTCGTTGCTGGCGGCCTATGCCAAGACCATCCTCGCCCGTCAGATCGGCCTTGATCTCGCTGCGTTGAAGAAGCAGTCGCCCGCCCGTGGCCAGGAACCGAGCGAAGCCAGCGATGATGGCGCCGATGAAGCCCAGGAGGGCGCGTCCGCGGACGAGCCGGGCGAAAACGGCAACGGCAATGGCAATAGCAACGGCGAGCAGGAACGCGCGGCCCCACCGGAGCAGCAACGTCGGGACCAGCGTCAGGGCGACCGCCGTTTCGAAGCGCGTGGCGATCAGCGCGGTGAGCGTGGTGACCAGCGTGGCGATCAGCGCGGCGAGCGCGGCGATCAGCGCGGTGAGCGCGGCGACCAGCGCCATCAGCAGAACCGCCCGGGTGGGAACCAAGGCAACCAGGGCAATCAGGCAAACCAGGGCAATCAAGGAAACCAAGGCAACCAGCCGGGTGGCGAAGCCAATCGGCCGGCGGTCAAGGTGGTGCTCGACGACTACCTGCGTCGGACCCTGCCCGACCTCCAGGGCGAGGCCGACAAGCTCGATGTGCGCGACGTGAAGTGGCTGAAGAAGCATGATCTGATCTGCGAGATCCTGCGGCGGGTCGCCGCCGGCCGCGCCGACGAGATCGTGGTCGAGGGCTACATCGAGCTGATCAAGGATCAGGGCTACATCCGTTCACCCATCAACGGCTACCTCGCGGTCAACACCGACACCTTCATCGCCAACCCGCAGATCCGGCGTTATGGCCTGAAGGCCGGCATGCAGGTGGCGGGCATGGCGCGTGCGCCGCGCGGCAACGAACGCTGTCCGCAGCTGCTGAGCATCAACACCGTGATGGACGAGCCCGAGACCCAGCGCACCGCGGTGCAGGATTTCGAGCACCTGGTGCCGCTGCACGCACATGAACGTCTATTCATGGAGATCCCAGGAGAGTCGAACGACTACTCGCTGCGCATCATCGACCTGGTGGCGCCGATCGGCAAAGGCCAACGCGGCCTGATCGTCGCCCAGCCGAAGTGCGGCAAGACGGTCTACATGACCAAGATCGCCAAGGCCATCACCACCAACAATCCGGAAGTGGTGCTGATCGTCCTGTTGGTCGACGAACGTCCGGAAGAGGTCACCGACATGCAGCGCAGCGTGCGCGGCGAGGTGGTCGCCTCGACCTTCGACCAGCCGGCCTCGCGCCACGTGCAATGCGCCGAGATGGTGATCAACAAGGCCAAGCGGCTGGTCGAACGGGGCAAGGATGTCGTCATCCTGCTCGACTCGATCACCCGCCTGGCGCGCGCCTACAACAGCGAGGCGCCCAACTCCGGTCGCATCCTCTCGGGCGGTATCGATTCGAATGCGCTGATCAAACCCAAGCAGTTCTTCGGTGCGGCGCGCAAGATCGAGAACGGCGGGTCGCTGACCATCCTCGCCACCGCCATCGTCGACACCGGTTCTTTGATGGACACGGTGATCTTCGAGGAGTTCAAGGGGACCGGCAACATGGAGCTGGTGCTCGACCGCCGCCTGGCCAACCGCCGGGTCTTCCCCGCGGTCGACTGCGCGCAGTCCGGCACACGCAAGGATGAGCTGCTGATCAAGAACGATGACGAGCTGCGCCGCGTGTGGGCGCTGAGGAAGTTCCTCGCCGAGCGCAACGGCGCCGACGCCATCGACTTCCTGAAGGGCAAGCTGAAGAACAGCAAAACCAACATCGAGTTCCTGTTGACCATCGACCCGGACAAGCTG
>JANPIY010000006.1:0-3150 GCA_031425255.1 Planctomycetota bacterium | reverse complement strand
GGCGAAGGCCAGGGTGCGCAGCCCGCAATGCACCGCCGCGATGGCTTCGGGCACCGTGCTCATTCCGACGACGTCGGCGCCGAGGTTGCGCAACATGCGGTATTCGGCCTTGGTCTCGAGGTTCGGGCCGAGCACGCCGGCGTAGACCGCCTTGTGCAGATGGACCTTCTTCGTCAGCGCGACCTCGTCGGCTAAGGCGAGCAGCTTGCGGTCGTAGGTCTCGAACATGTCGGGCCAGCGCGGGCCGACGCGGTCGTCATTGGGCCCGATCAGCGGGTTGATGCCCATCAGGTTGAGATGGTCGTCGAGCACCGCGAGGTCGCCGATCTCGTAATGCGGATTCAGGCCGCCGACCGCCGAGCCCATGATCAGCACTTTCGCGCCGAGCACCTTGGCCAGGCGCACCGGCACCACCACATCGGCAGGACTGTGGCCTTCGTAACAATGCAGACGTCCACTGAAGGCCACCACTGGGACACCGGCGAGCGTGCCGAGCACCAGTTCGCCATGATGGCTCTCCGCTGTCGCCTGCGGCATGCCCTGCAGCTCGGCGTAGGGAATGCGGACGTCAGCCTTGATGCGTTTGGCCACGCCACCCAGGCCGGTGCCGAGCAGGATCGCGACCTGCGGCTTGAGCTTGCTGCGGGCGCGGACCTGGGCGGCGAGAGCGGTCAGTTGTTCGTGCAGGGCCATGGTGGAATCCGGTCTGGTGAATGGTGGGCGGGATGCTCACGGGGCCAGGTCAGGGCGCAAGATCATCTCGAAGGCGCCGAAGTCCTGAGTCTGGGTCCCTCCTGAGCGCGATCGCTGCGCCGGGTCGCATGCTGGTGAAAACCTCCCCGAGGTATCCCTTGCCCCTGACCGCGAATTGGTAAGAGGTCTGACCACTGCCATGGATGTCCACCTCTTCATTCCCTGCTACCTCGACCAGGTCCATCCGGAGGTGGCGATGGCCACCGTCACCGTGCTGCGACGGGCCGGCTGCACCGTCCATTACGATGCCCGCCAGACCTGCTGCGGCCAGCCGATGGCGAACACCGGCTGTGCCAGCGACGCGGCGATCCTCGCGCGGCGGCATCTCGACCTGTTCGCCGGCAAGACCGCGGTGTGTCCTTCGGGCAGCTGCACCAGCATGGTGCGCCACCACTACCACGACCTCGGCCTGTCGCTGACTCCCGCCGACGAACGGACCATGGCGCACACCTATGAACTGGCGGAATTCCTGGTCGAGGTGATGGGCGTCACCGACCTCCAGGCCTCCTTCCCGCACCGGGTGTCGCTGCATCAGAGCTGCCATGGCCTGCGCGAGCTCGGCTTGGGCAATATGAGCGAGCGCCGCGACGCGCCCAAGGTCGGTGCCGCCGAGGCCCTGCTGGCCAAGGTCGCCGGACTGACCTTGCTGATGCCCGAGCGGCGCGACGAATGCTGTGGTTTCGGCGGCACCTTCGCCGTCGCCGAGGCGGACCTGTCCGCGCGCATGGGCCACGACCGCTGCGACCAGCTCGCGCAGGGCGATGCCGAGTACATGACCGGCAACGATCAGAGCTGCCTGATGCACCTCGACGGCCTACGCAAGCGCCGGGGACGCGGACCGAAAGCGATCCATCTCGCGGAGATCCTCGCATGCCAATGAAACGCGTCTGTACGTTTTGGGTGGGGCGGGGGATGGTCGCTCGACTGTTGGTGTCCGATGTCCGATGTCCAATGTCCAATGTCTTGTACGCGTTGGTCCTTCGTGTCCGGACCGGGTCTCTGACAGCCACTGGAGTAGCGGACATCGGACATCGGACATCGGACATCGGACGTTCCCCATGACCGCCCGCGTCCCACATTTCCACCTCGACTCCGAGAAGTTCCTTGCCGACGAGAAGCGCGTCACCTGGCACGACGGGGCGCTGTGGCATTTGCGCTACAAGCGCGATCGCGCCGCCGACACCGTGCCGGATTGGGAACCACTGCGCGAGCAGGCGGCGGCACTCAAGGCGCACGTCCTTGACCACATCCCGGAACTGCTGGCGCAGTTCATCGCCAATGCCGAGGCCGCCGGCTGGGTCGTGCATCTGGCGCCGGAGGCCGAGGACCTCAAACGCATCGTGCTCGAGCTGATGCGCAGCAACGGCGTCACCAAGGCGGTGAAGAGCAAGTCGATGCTGACCGAGGAGTGCGGCCTCAACCATCACCTCGAAGCCAACGGCATCGAGGTGGTCGATACCGATCTCGGCGAACGCATCGTCCAACTCCGGCATGAACCGCCCTCGCACATCGTGGTGCCAGCCATCCACCTCAAGCGCGGCGAGATCGGCGAGCTGTTCCATGAACATCTGGGCACCGCGGTGGGCGAGGACGATCCCACCCGGCTGACGCGGGCGGCGCGGGCTGATCTGCGCAAACGGTTCCTCGGCGCGCAGGCCGGCCTGACCGGGGTCAATTTCGCCGTCGCCGACAGCGGCGCGATCGTGGTCTGCACCAACGAGGGCAATGCCGACCTCGGTACCGCCCTGCCGCCCATCCACATCGCCTGCATGGGGGTGGAGAAGCTCATCCCCACCACCGCCGACGCCGGAGTGTTCCTGCGTCTGCTGGCACGCAGCGCCACCGGTCAACCGATCACCACGTACTCGACCCATCTCCACGGCACCGATCCCACCCGCCCAGGGCATCAGGCGCACCTGGTGATCGTCGATGCCGGCCGCCATCGCCTGTTCGCCGACGATGAACACCGGCGTGCGTTGTCATGCATCCGCTGTGGTGCCTGCCTCAACACCTGCCCGGTCTATCGGCGCGCCAGCGGCCACGCTTACGGCACCACCGTGCCCGGACCGATCGGTGCGGTCCTGGCCCCGGCGATGATCGGCACCGCCAAGGCCAAGGAGCTGCCCTTCGCCAGCACGCTGTGCGGATCGTGCACCAACGTCTGCCCGGTGAAGATCGATCTGCATGATCAACTGTTGTCATGGCGTCGTCGCCTCGCGCGTGAAGGCCACGTGCCGTTCAGCAAATGCTTCGCCATGAAGATCGGTGCGCAGGCGCTGTCGTACCCGTGGTTGTTCTCGCTCGGCGGCAAGATCGCGCGCACCTTCTGGGGTCTGGCGCGCAAAGGCATCCCAGGCCCACACGCCGGTTGGACCAAACACCGCGATCTACCACCGG
>JANPIY010000005.1:0-5859 GCA_031425255.1 Planctomycetota bacterium | reverse complement strand
GCGATCATCGCGCCGGCGAGGTTCTCGCTCCTTACGCCCGAACACCTCCAGGCGTTCAGCGGCACGTTGGCGGTGCGCTTGAACGCCGGCAGCCGTGGCCTCACCATCACCACCGTGGTGGGCGATCTGGTCGACCGCGGTACCGAGTTCGTCGTGCGCATCGCTGAGCACGCGACCGAGGTCCACGTCATCGCCGGAGCGGTGGCCTGCGTGCGCGCAGGCCTCACGACCTCGACGCTGGCGGCCGGTCAGGCCGTGCGCATGCGTTCAGCCAGCGATGCCGGAGAGGTGATCCCGCTCGGCGGCTTCGATTTCGACGCCGCCCTGCCCACCGCCATCGCCGAGGCCGCGGCGGCCGGCCTGAACGCCTACGACGGCTTCGCCTATCGCCCGCAGGCGGACACCCAACGCGATGGCGGCACCGGCTGGAGCGGCGCCTGGCAGCGCGGCGCGCCCGGCCTCGATGCCGAGCCGGTGACCATGCTGACGCAGGGCTTGGACCACCCTGGCATGACGGTCAGCGGTCGCGCCCTGGAGCTCGCCGGCGTGCGTCAGACCACGCTCAAGCGCAGCCTCCTGGAACCGCTGGTCGCAGGGCGCGCGGGCACCCACTACCTGTCGTTCCTTTACCGCCTCGACCAGCCCGCCAGCGAACGCAGTGCGCAGGCCGAGGACAGCCTGCGGGTGGCGCTGGTCAGCGACGACGACGGCGAGCGCAGCGGCCTCGGCCTGCGCGACGGCCATCCCTACCTCGTCGGTGTGAGCGAGGTCAGCCCCGTCATGGTCGACCCCGCCCGGTTGTATCGCATCACCCTGCGCCTGCGCGGGCGTGCCGACGGCATGCAGGAGAGCGCGCTGCTGGTGACCCCGGCCGACGCTGCACCCGCCAGCGAGCCGGCGGTCTGGACCATCAGCGGTGCGCTGGAGCGGCGGACCGCGCCGTTGACGCGCCTGGAGATCGGCTTCGCCGCCGGCAGCCGCGCGGTGCTCGACGAGGTGCGGCTGGGCGGCACCTGGAGCGCGGCGACGGGGGCGCACGCCACGGGCGCGCTGAGCGAATGAGATTCAACCGGAGGCTCACGCCGCCGGGACGTCCTTCTTTTTCTTGGGCCTGAACAGCAGCACCAGGACGGCGCCGAGGACCAGCGAGCAGGCGATGGCGGTGAAGCCGCCTTGGTAGCCGAAGCCGTGGACCACCTTGTTCATCACGTCAGGACCGAGCAGCTTGTCGATGCCGAGCCAGTTGAACGCATCGAGCGTCCAAGTCGTATCCTCCGGCTTCTTGGCGCCGAAGCCCTCCTTGAGCTGCCCCATGGTGAAGGGGCCGAGGAAGCCGCCCAGGTTGCCGATCGAGTTGATCATGGCGATGCCGCCGGCGGCAGCGGCCCCGGTGAGGAACGACGCCGGCAGGGCCCAGAACACGCCCAGGACGCTGTTGATGCCGGCCGCCGCCACACACAGGCAGATAATCAGCATCACCGTGTTGTCGAGGAACAGCAACGCGCCCAGCATGCCCGAGGCGGCGACCACATGCGGGATGGCGATGTGCCATTTGCGTTCGTTGGTCTTGTCGCTGTGCCAGCCGTTGATCATCATCACGAAGAAAGTGACGACCCACGGGATTGTTGTCAGGGTGGCAGCCCAGGCAGACGCGGCGCGGGGATTGCTCGCCTTCAAGGCAGGATTGCTGTCCTCGATCACTGATGGCATCCACGACCCGAGACCGTAATTGGCGACGACATTGGTGAGATACAGCAGGATCAGGTACCAGACCCGCCAGTCGAGGAACGCGCCAGCGAGGTCCTTGCGCCCGCCATCGGCGATCTGTGCGCGATCCATTTCCAGGTCCGCCTCCAGCCATTGTTTCTCCGCGTCGCTCAGCCAGCCGGCCTTGGCCGGGCGGTCGGTGAGGTAGAAGAACACGATGACTCCCAACACCAACGTGGGCAGACCTTCGAGCAGGAACATCCATTGCCAGCCGTGCATGCCCCCGACCCCCTCCATGCCATTCAGCATCAACCCCGACAGCGGCGCGCCGATGATGTACGAGATCGGGATCGCGGCCATGAAACGCGCGACCATGCGCGCACGCAGCCGCACCGGGAACCAGTACGTGAGGTAGAGGATCATGCCGGGGAAGAAACCGGCCTCGGTGACGCCGAGCAGGAAGCGCAGGAAGTAAAAGCTCCATTTACCCTCGATGAACATGAAGGAGCACGAAACGATCCCCCAGCTCAGCATGATGCGCGTGATCCATACCCGCGCGCCGACCTTCTGCAGGATCAGGTTGCTCGGCACCTCGAACAAGAAGTAGCCGATGAAGAAGAGTCCGACGCCCATGCCGTACATGGCATCGCCGATGCCGAGATCCCTCGCCAAGGCCGTCTTGGCGTAGCCGACGTTGGCACGGTCGAGGAACGCCGCGATATAGAGGATGAAGAGGAACGGGATGATGCGCCACCCTCCTTGGCATAGAGCTTGTCCCCGTCGACCGGAAGGGTTTGCGTCATGGGCGGGCAGCCTGTGCGGTCGGACGGTCCCAACAAATGCCAAACCGCGGCACTGCGGGGATTGTCTCACGGGGATCTCTATGCGTGCCGACCCTCGCAGCGACAGCGTCCGGGGCACGGGCACCGTCCCGGAGCAGCTACCAGGGCTGGGGATCTGAGATATGGGCCGCAGAGGCGCAGAGGCGCAGAGGCGCAGAGGTGGAAACGACCCGGCTTTGTATTCCCTCCGCGTCTCTGCGGCTCTGCGGCCGATTCTTCTTCATCACGTTATCGGTTCGCCCGTCCCAGGAGCCGCTGGCCCGCTCCACATCCGCCGCCAGACTCCGCCTCCCAATGACCGATCGCATCTGGCTGCTGGCCGTGCTGTTCATGCTGATGATGGGCACCTTCCTCATCCGCCTGATCGATCTGCAATTGGTGCAGGGCGATCGCCTGGCGCAGGCGGTCGACCAGTCGCGGCTGGTGACCGAGGTGGTGCCGCCCAGGCGCGGACGCATCGTCGACCGCACCGGCACGCCGATGGTCGACAACAAGGCGGTCTACCATCTGGGCGTGGTGCTCGCCGATCTCGAACTGAGCGGGCGCGCGCGCCGGCTGATCCCGCTCTGGCGGCTCGACGAGCAGCGCACCGATGCGCTGGTGGCGGAACTCGCCATCCGTTTGCGGCGGCCACCGCTGGGCATCCGCGAAGCGCTAACCAACGATCTCATCAACCATCCCGCGGTGGCGGTGCGGCGCGGCGCGCGCGTGCGTGCCGATGACCTCAAGCTGGTCGCGATGCCACGCCGCGCCCTGGCCCCGACCGGGGGCGAAAACGACGCCGAGGTCGCGCAACTGGTCGAGGGCGACCTCGTCACCGAGGATCCGCGCGAAGCGCTCAGCCGCGAGTTGTCGACGCGTTGGCGCCAGCCCATCGGCCTCATCACCGAGAAGGAGTTCCGCGCCGCCACCACCGTGCTCGACCAGGACTTCTCGCAGGCCTTCGATCATTGCGCGCCAGTGCTCGAACCCTTCCTGCCGCGTTTCCCGGTCACCCTGGTGCTCGAAGACGGTTCAACCGTGCTGCTCGACCTGCGGCTGGTCGATCCCGATCGCCGGTCGCAGGCCGAGGAGGTGCTGGCGCGCCTGCTGGGCGAGACGCCGATGCTGGTGCACGAGCGTTTCGAGCGCGCGTTGGCGGCGGTGCGCGAGAAACCGGCGGCCTCGCCCTACTACTTCGCCGCCTCCAGCCGGGCCGAGAGCATCGCGCCGCTGCTGCCGCTGCACCAGGGCCTGCATGAACTGCCGATCACCGGCGTGCCCGGACTGCGCGAACGCATCCTGCTGATCCAAGGCGATGCGCCGGAAAGCGACGGGCTGTTCGCGCAGGTCACGCGCCGACTCGCCGCCACCCTCGGCACCGATGCCGATCTCGTCGAAGCGTTGATCACTCGCCACGCTGAACGCCAGCGCGCGGTGGTGGCGGAACGCGAGTTCCAGATCCGCCAACTCATCATCGATCCGCAGCGGTACGACCGCTTGAGCGCTGGACTGTCGGCCGAGCTCACCCGCCTGGGACGGCCGACCACCCGCCTCGACATCGAGGCGGCGCTGGCCAAGGCGCGCACCACCGCCGATCGCGCGTGGGCGGGCCAGACCCGCCTCGACCTCATCCCGTTGATCGAAAATGTGCCGCACCCCATCGCCGTGCGCCTGGCCGGCATCGGCTCGCTGCCGCCGGCCGATCTCGCCGCGCAGTATGAAGGCAGCGACGTCGCCCTGCCCGGTCTCGGCCTGCAGGTCGATCTCGGTCGGGAATATCCCTTCCCGGGATCGGCCAGCCATCTGATCGGCAACATCCGCCGTGGCGAGGATCCGGAAGACCCCGGCTCGTTCAGCTGGCAGGGCACCAGCGGACTGGAGAAGACCTACGACGCCGTCCTGCGCGGCGCCGCCGGCACCATCGTGCGGGCGCGTACGCCCGACGGCCCGCGTATCCTGCGCGACGATCCGCCGTTGGCCGGCAGCGACCTGACGGTCGAACTCGACATGGAGCTGCAGACCCTGGCCGAGGACAGCCTGAACCGCTGGTATGAACTCGCCGAGGCTCTCGGTACCGCTACCGACAAGATGAAGGCCGGCCTGGCGGTCGGCAAAGGTCGCGCGGGCTTTGCCATGATCGACTGCCAGACCGGCGCCATCATCGCCCTCGCCAGCAGTCCTGGGTACAAGCTCGAAGATCTCGCCACGCGCTATGACGAACTGCTGGCGGCACGCGGCAACCCGCTGCTGAACTACGCCACCATGCCCGATCAGCCGCCGGGATCGGCGATGAAGATCTGCACCGCCCTCGCCGGGCTGGAGTACGGCGCGCTGACGCCTGGCGAACACATCCACTCGCAGGGCTACATGGCCATGGTGCGCGGCCAGAAGGTCCTGCGCGACCACGCGCCCCCTGGGGACTACGACCTGGCGCATGCCACGCAGGTGTCATCGAACGTCTACTTCGCCATCATCGCCCAGCGCCTGGGCGGGGAGAAGCTCGCCGAGGTCGCCAGCCGTTTCGGCCTGGGCCGCGTCAACTCGCTCGACGTCGCGGATCAGCGTCCGGGCATCCTGCCGCGGCCGTCGACCATCATGCGCATCCGTCCCAAGGAACCGCACTGGCTGCCGAGCGACGATTGGCGTCTGGGCATCGGCCAGTTCCTCACCGCCTCGCCGATCCAGGTCGCCTGCCTGGCCGCGGCGGTCGCCAACGGCGGCCACATCGTGCGCCCGTACCTGGTCAAACCCGCGACCCAGCCGGTGGTCCAGGACCTGCACATCCGCCAGGCCCATCTCGACGAGCTGCGCCGCGGCATGGAGATGGTGACCGACAACACCCCGGGCTCGACCGCCAAGCTGCTGGTGCTCGAAGGCGCCGCTGCCGGGATCAAGGTCGCGGCCAAGACCGGCACCGCCGAATGGGGCAGCAGCGCCTCGCGCGCCGCCGGCCTGACCCCCGACCACTCCTGGATGGCGGGATATGCACCCGCGCGCAATCCGACCGTCGCCTTCGCGGTCTACATCCACAGCGGCACCTTCGGTGGACAGGCGTGCACGCCGATCGCCAAACGCGTGCTCGAACTCTACTTCACCAAGTACGGGGCGGGCGGCCATGCGGGCGGGGTGAAGAAGTAGGCGCGACCGGATTACTTCAGAAAACCAATTTCAGGTTTCTCGGCGAGATGAGGGGGTGGGGAAACTGCAAGCACGTGGTCTGGTCTCGGGATCAATGGGAGAAAGGCTGGCCGCAGAGACGCAGAGACGCAGAGGAAGACAAGAACAGGGGCTTTTCGCTCTGCGGCTCTGCGGCTCTGCGGCCCGATCC
>JANPIY010000004.1:0-3459 GCA_031425255.1 Planctomycetota bacterium | reverse complement strand
CGCACCACGCCACTCAACCGCCTGGATCCGTCCACCACCAGCACCTCGCCGGCCAGCACGCGTTTCAATGGCACGATCTACACCGCCCGCACGCCACGGTATTCCAATCCGGGAACTCCCGGCGCTGTCGGCATGGGCCGAAGGGGCGTTTCGACCGCGAATCAGGCACTGATGTTCACCTACCGGCAATACGGCGAATTCCATCCCCTCGCGCCGCTGGGTTTCAGCCCATTGCAGACCGGCCTCAATGCGCAGCGGCAGCGCACCTCGTTGCCCGCGGTGGCGGCCGACACCATCCCAGCCGGCGCCACGCTGCGTTACCCGGTGGTGGGCAACACCGGCACCGGCACCCTCAATGGTTTCAGCGGGCATGCGCTGACCACCTTCGGCAGCAACCTGCAGGTGTGGTCCGCGTATCCGCTGCTGAAACGGGTGCGCATCGCCAGAGCCAACGCCATCAACTGGGGTGGCGTGCGCGCGAATGGCCGCGCGATCGGATTGACCATCTACACTCCAGACGTGTGCTACCTGTGGGGAAACTTCAACGTCCAGCAGGACAGCACCGCCAATTTCCCGGCCTGTGCACTGTACTGCGATGGTGTGGTGGCGCTGTCCGCCGCTTGGACTGATGAGGCAGTGAACGCACTCACCGGCACCGCCCGCCCGCTCTACACCAACGCGACCTCCACTGTGCACCGCCTGTGCCTGGTGATCCACAATACGCCGACCGACCTCGCCAACATCAGCGTTTCGGACATCTGGCAGCCCGGCGGCAGTGGCGGCGTGCACAACGTGGTGAAATTCCTCGAAAGGTGGAGCGGCATCGACTGGGCGTTCATCGGCAGCCTGGTGGTGCTCGATCGGGGCCGCTATACCCGTGGCTACCTGGGCAACCAGGACGTCTACGAACCACCCGTCCGGCTCTACTGCTTCAACGATGATCTCTTCCGCGAACTGCCACCGTTCCCAGACGTGATCAATGACGTCTTCATCTGGTGATGACCATGCCTGACCTCCACTCGTCCCACTCCTCATATGGCTGGCGCTGGCTGGCGAGCATCGCCCTGGTGGCAAGCATCCAGCTTGGACCCAGCGCGGAGCCGGTGCCGGTGGTGCCTTCGCTGGTGACCGCACCCGCACCCGCACCCGCCGGCAGCCAGATCGATATTGATGCCCTGGTCACGGATGCGCTGACGGGAAATGCCGGCGCCATCATGACCCTCAAGGCCGCCGTGCTGGGCTACGACGAAGCCCAGGCGATGGCCGTCCTCGAGCGGGTCAGGAAAAGCGGCGTCAGCCGCAACAGCACCATCGCTGCGGGCCTGCTCCGACATCGCGAGCCGTGGGTCCAACGCACCGCGATCACCACCATCGCCAAGCTCGGCCTGGATGGACGCGAGACCCTCGACCTGCTGGTGAAGGCGGTGGAGGATCCTTTGCCCCTGGTCGCCCAGGCGGCGGCGGCGGCACTGGGCGACCTGCGCGACGCCCGTTCCTGGCCACCGTTGATCGCGCTGCTCGCCAGCGCGGACCCTAGCCTCGTGCGCCTCGCCCATGAGAGCCTGCAGCGTCAGACCAACCAGACCTGGCCGGCCGAGCAGCGGTTGTGGGAAGAGTGGTTCGATCAGCGCCGCGCCGACGAGCAGTCGCAGTTCGCCAGCTATCAGCTGATGTTGGCGGAGGGCTCGCTTGGCGATCCGGTCACCGCGGTCGATGGTTTGGCCTCGCTCGACCTGCTGCGCGATCAGGCGACGGCGATCCTCGTCACGCTGGTCGATCACCCCGACGCGACGGTGCGGGCCCACGTCGAACGCCACCTACGGCAATGGACCGGCACCCTGGGTGGTGAAGCCATAGGCGTCGCCATGGAGCGGGCGCAGACGCGCGCCGTCGCGCCTCCGCCACCTCCCACCGTCGCCACCATCGCGCCCACGGTCGCGGTGGTCGCAACCCCCAACGATCACTCCGGTCCCGGATTCTTCGAGAGCACCTACGGCATGGTGCTGATCGTCACCATCTGTTGTGCGGGACTGGCAGTCCTCCTGTGGTTCCTGCGCACCCCCGCCGGGCAGCTGGTCCAGGGTGCGACCAATCGCTTCACCAAGCGGATGGGCCGCTCCCGGGTGGTGGTGATGATCTCCAATGGCACCAAGCGTTTCGCCAAACACCTGCCGGGCCCGCTCAAGGGCATGACCAAGCGCATCGCTGCGCCGGCCAAGGCGCTGGCCGGGCAATTGAAGGAAGAAACCAGACGGATGCTCAAACCCACCGACGAGTCCAAATAACGGACCGACGGCTCACATCCGCGTTGCGTATGCCCAGTGCTGGCGATGCGCATTTGACCCCTGTCGGCCGGCGCCCACCGTGCGCTCCCGCAAAGGGAGCCAGCCATGTCCGAGGTCCTCAAGAAGAAGATGCAGACCGCCACGCTGGTGGAGAAGACCGTGCTCGGCGGTGGCCGCCTGGGGGTGTTCAAGCTCAAGCCCGACAGCGGCACGCGCTGGTGGTACCAGGCTGGTCAATACACCACCCTCGGCCTCGACACCGCCAGCCACGGCTTCGTCCCCCGCGCCTATTCCATCGCCGGCAGTCCGTTGGATGACGGCATCATCGAGTTCTACATCGCCCTGGTCGAGAATGGCCAGCTGACGCCGACGATCTTCAGCCAGGAGCTCGGCGCCAAATTCCACTACCTGACGCCCAAGGGCAAGTTCACCCTCAAGCACGCGGGCAAGAAGACCCTGGTGATGGTCGCCACCGGCACCGGCCTGGCGCCGTTCGTGGCGCACATCCGCACGCTGTGGAAGGCGCATCTGTCGGGCGTGCCCAGTCCCTACCGCGTGGTGCTGTTCTACGGCGCCAGCTACAGCGACGAGTTCGGCTACCGCGCCGAGCTCGAACAATACGCCGCCGCGCGCAAGGACGGCTTCGACTTCACCTTCATCTGCGCCTCCTCCCGTCCCGACGTCACCCGCGGTTGGACCTCGGCCATCGCCAAGGGCCGCGTCAACGAGGTGGTGCGCCAGGCCTTCGGTTGGGGCATCCCGGAAGGACGCACGGTCGCCCTGCCCGAGGGCGTCGACGCCGCCGCGCTCAAGGCGCACGTGTTCCTCAACGGCGCCGGCGACGTCGGCTTCATGGCCTGCGGCAACCCCGGCATGATCGAAGACCTCAAGGAGCCGATCGCCCACGCCGGCATCGGGACGTATCTGGTCGAGGAATTCTGGAAGGCGTGAGCGAGCGGGGGCACCCTCCTCGCACGAAGGCAATTCCAACCGCAGAGGCCGCAGAGGGCGCAGAGCTGGGACTTCTCAACTCTGCGGCCTTCCAAGTAACTAGATTTAGAGTTGGTTAATTTTGACCACCCCTCACCGGAAACTTTGTCGCAGTGCCATAGAGTTACTTCCTCGCCTGAAGCGCACACATGGGCGCCCGGAGACTCTGCGGCCTCTGCGGTTG
>JANPIY010000003.1:0-1828 GCA_031425255.1 Planctomycetota bacterium | reverse complement strand
TCCATGTCGGGCAGGTCGAGGTTGTCGGCGGTGAGCAAGAGGTAGTGCGGGCACGTCTCGCCGTGACCGGCGCGCCGAGCGCTTGCGCGGCGGAAATCGCCGCGGCCGCGCCCTGCGTGGAGACATGCACGATCAGAACCGGTGCGTCGCAGATTGACGCGAGCTGGATCGCGCGGTGCGCCGCCTCCACCTCGGCTGCCTGCGCGTGGCTCACGGCGTGGAACTTTGGCGCGGTGTGACCCGCATCGAGCAGCCGGCGTGCGATCCAGGTGATGACGTCGTTGTTCTCTGCATGCACCATGGTCAGCGCACCTTCGCGCGCGGCCACCGCAAATACATCGAGGAGCTGGCTGTCGTCGAGCTTGAGCCGGTCGTAGGTCATGAAGACCTTGAACGAGCTGATACCCGAGCGGATCAGCTCGGGCAGGTCCACCTCCAGCGTCTGCGCGTCGGTTTCCGACACGATGAGGTGCGGGCTGTAGTCGATCACCGACTTCTCCGCCGCCAGCGCGAGGTAATGCCGTGCAACGTCGCGCAGCGAGTCGCCGCGATGCTGCGCCGCGAACGGCATCACGGTGGTGGTGCCGCCAAAAGCGGCGGAGACGGTGGCGCTGTACCAGTCGTCCGCGCACATCAAGCCCATGCTGGAGAGCTGCTCGATGTGGCAGTGACTGTCGATCCCGCCGGGGATGACGTAACGGCCTGCCGCGTCGAGGTCGGTCTTGCCGGGCGGCAGCTTGGGCCCGATCTGCGCGATGGTCTCGCCCCGCACGCCGATGTCGGCGTGGAAATCGCTGTCGGCGGTGACGATGTGCGCATTGCGCACCGTCAGATCGAAATCACTCATGGCCTGACTTTAGGGCAAGTCCGGGCGCGCCTACTTTTCCTTACCCATGACCATGTCGGGAAGGACGGTGACGATCTGCGGGAAGACCGTGATGAGCACGATGCAAACGACCAGGCAGCCGAAGAAGGGCAGCGCAGCCCTGGCAATCGTGTTGCTGTCCTTGCCCGTCATGTTCTGCAGAACGAACAGGTTGAACCCCACCGGCGGGGTGACTTCGGCGATCTCCACCAGCAGCACGATGAAGATGCCGAACCAGATCAGGTCGAAACCGGCTTTCTGGATCATTGGCAGCACCACGGCACTGGTCAGCACGATCATGCTGATGCCGTCCAGTGCTGTGCCCAGGATGAGGTAGACAACCGTGAGCACGAGGATCAGCGTGTAGGGCGACAGTTGCATGGCGTTGACCCATTCGGCCAGTTCGCGCGGAATACCGGTGAACGCCATGGTCTTGGTCAGGAACGCGGCGCCCGCCAGGATGAACATGATCATGCAGCTCGTGCGGGTGGTGCCCATGAGGCCTTCCCAGAAATTCGTCCAGGTCAGCGAGCGGCTGGACCATGCGATCGCCAGCGAGCCGAGCACGCCGTAGGCTGCGCACTCGGTCGCGGTCGCCCAGCCAGCGACCAGCACCCACACGATGAAGACGATCAGCAGGGCGCAAGGAATCAGGCTGCCTGAGCGGCGCATTTTTTCCCTGAAGCTCATTGCACCTTCGCCGGGCGGGACCTTGTCCGGGTGGCGCAGGCTCCACCACATGATGTAGCCGGAGAACAGCGCCATCAGCAGGAATCCCGGCAGGAAGCCGGCCAGGAAGATGCGGATGATGGACGCGTCAGCGGCTACCGCATAGACCACCATGGTGATCGAGGGCGGGATCAGGATGCCCAGCGTGCCCGCAGTCGCCAGGGACCCGAGGGCGAGCTTTTCGTCGTAGCCGCGGCGCAACAATTCCGGCAGCGCGACTTTGGAGATGGTGGC
>JANPIY010000002.1:0-3813 GCA_031425255.1 Planctomycetota bacterium | reverse complement strand
CCAATCCGGCGGTCGCTACCGGCGACGGCTTGGCGATGGCCTACCGGGCCGGCGCGCTGGTCGCCGATCTCGAATTCATGCAGTTCCACCCCACTACGCTCTATATCGCCGGTGGCGCGCGCCTGCTGATCACCGAGGCGATGCGGGGCGAGGGGGCCTATCTCAAGAACAGCGCCGGCGAACGCTTCATGCCTGCCCTCCATCCGGAGGGTGAGCTGGCGCCGCGTGACGTGGTCACGCGGGCGATCATGGGCGAGATCCGCCGCTCTGGTTTCCCGCACGTGTGGTTGGATGCCACCCATCTTGGCAGCGCCTTCCTTGGCGAGCGCTTCCCGACCATCACCCAGGCGTGCGCGAAGTTCGGCATCGACATCGCCAGCGGGTGGATCCCGGTCCACCCGAGCGCGCATTACCACTGCGGCGGAGTGTGGAGCGACGACCGTGGTGCGACGTCGCTTCCCGGACTATGGGCCGCGGGCGAGGTCGCCTGCACCGGGCTGCACGGTGCCAACCGGCTGGCTTCCAACAGCCTGCTCGAGGGGCTGGTGATGGGCGTGCGCTCTGGGCGACAGGCGGGCCTTGCCGGTGGCCCGGCAGGGCGGCGGCGCATCGTCGTGCCCAAATGCGATCCGGCGGCCGAAGATCTCGATGTGCCGGACCTGGTGCGCAGCGTGCGCGCCCTGATGTGGCGCCAGGTCGGCATCGAACGCACCGCCGCCGACCTGGCGGTGGCGCGTCGGACCCTCGCCTTCTGGCTGCGGCATCAGGCGCGCGGCGAGTTCCGCACCCGCGAGGGCTGGGAATTGCAGAACCTCATCACCGTGGGGGCGCTGGTCGCTGCCGCGGCCGAAGCACGGGGCGCCAGCGTCGGCACCCATCTGCGGGCGGACTCCAGCGGTCCGGTCGCCCATCATCACCTGGGCCTGATCCGGCCGGAGCGTCCATGAGCCTGGCCGAAGAACTGCGTTGGACCACGGTCGGCAAGCGGAGCGAGTGGCAGGAAGGCGAAGGCCGGCCGGTGCAGATCGGCGCGCGCCGTCTCGGCGTCTACCTGCACGGCGGCACCTTCTTCGCCATGAAGGACATCTGTCCGCACGCCGGCGTGGCATTGTCGCAGGGGCCGGTGGTCGACGGCGCGGTGATGTGCGTCGGCCATGGTTGGACCTTCGACCTCGCCACCGGCGAGGTCGCGCGGGGGCCGGCGGGGTACAAGGTCGCGACCTATCCGGTGCGGGTGGTCGACCTCGAGGTCCAGGTCGGGGTGTGAGGTGCGAGTGGCGCTGCGCAACGGGTCCAACAAAAAACCCCGTGAACTCGGTTCACAGGGTTTCGTGCTTGGTGCCCAAGACAGGACTCGAACCTGCGACCTCCGCTTTACGAAAGCATTGCTCTACCACTGAGCTACTCGGGCAGGAGGGCCGGAAGGTATAAGGGACCCTGGGGCCCGCAAGTCTCCTCAGGGGGCTTGCGCGGAGTAGGCGCTGAGTTTGGGTCCGGGTCGGACCAGGGCGCGTATGCGGTATCCATCCGCTCCATGGCTACGACCCGCGATGACCTGGAGGTAGTCGTCGGCGATAAGCTCGGCCATCGCCAGTGCGGCGGTGCGCTCATCGACGTGCAGCGACTGTCGCAGATGGTCGCAGACCTCGGCCTGCTCGACATCGAGGTCGAACATATAGAAATCGTTGAGGGCTTTGATGAGCATGACGTCCATGTCTCGCTCCGGGCAGGGTGTCGCTCGCACGTTAGGTGACGGCGCGCCGGAAGTGAAGCGGCAGAATCGCTGTATGACCGAACATCGGTCGATCGGTCACCAAGTGATGGGGTGCAGGAGTGCGACGCCACTACCTGCGGGACCACGGACCTTCGACAACGCATGTGCCATCACGGATGGTTGGTGGTGGCGAGACCCGGTATCATCTCGCGGCGAGGCGAGAAAACCGGGCCTAGGCGGGTTGCAGGGCGACCTTGAACACCAGCTTGCGATAGGACACCGAGGCGTCGCCGGGATTGCAGCACGGCTTGTGGGCGTCTTCAGGCCAGAAGATCGCGAACTCCTGCGGGCGCACCACCAATTTGGTCGGGATCGCCGCAGGTTGCTGATAGAAGCAGATGTCATTGTCAGGCTTGAAATCCTCGAACAGCATCAGGGCCGCACGCGGCATCCACTCCATGATCTCAGGACCTTGGAGATTGACCTGGATGTCGATGTAGCGGCGATGGGATTCGAAACGTTTGTTCGCCGAGGCGGTGGTCGGGCCTGACTCGACGATGACGAACAAGGCTTCGCCTTGGATGGGGAAGCGTCCGTCGGGTTTGGCCAAGTGTTCGGGCTGCTGGCACCAGGCGAAAGCGGCGGCGAAGCGTGGGTGCAGGCCGTGGTACCGTTTCGCGTTGGCAAGCGTGTCGTGGATCATGTTGCGCTGGCCACCTTGGGGGGTTGCGCCGAGATGAACTGATCGAGCGCGGCGACACTGGCGAAAGCCTGTTTACCGATCTCCATGTTGGGGATGCGCACGCCATATTGACGCTCGACGATGACCGCGAGTTCGAGGGCATCGATACTGTCCAAGCCGAGTCCTTCGCCGAACAGCGGAGCGAGCGGATTGATATCCGTCGGAGCGATGTCCTCGAGATTCAGTCCTGAGATGATGTGTTGGGCTAAGCGCAGCTGACTCTCGTTCATCTCCGCACGGTAGGGCAGGTCCCACCCACGCAAGGGTGGCGGAGGGAAACCCATGCAGGAAAAGCGCTGAAACCGGGATCGGCCAGCGCTGCGAAGCCCGCGGATAAGCGGCATTTTTCAGTATTCCGTGCCCTGCGTTCAGGGCTGCACATCAGGCCCATCATGATGGGCCGGAAGACTCACCCTGAAACTTGGCCTTCAGGCGACCCACCACTCCGCATGGGCCCGGTGCGGTGGGCGATCGGCTTCGATCCAAGCGATCAGCACCCCCGGCACACCCTCGGCCAGCAGGTCGTGGCCAAGAGCGCGCACGACGTCATCTTCTGCACCATGCACACTCATGCCGGGGCCACGCAGCGCGAGGCGGATGCTGGCTTCACCGATCGGGGTGGTCGGCAGGGTGTAGGGAAAACGCTGCGGCTCCACCGTGCCGGTCGTGACCGCCTGATCATGCAGACGGTCCGAGGCCGCCGACCCTTGCCCGGTCGCCAGCACGATGGCGCCCGCGGACGGAAGGGGACCGAGCAGGTGACCGAGGGTGACCAAGGCTCGGCACGCCAGATCCATGCGACCCCAACTGGCATCGACCTGACCGAGCACGCAGCGCGCCGTCAAGCGCGGCAACACACCGGGCTCGCCACCTTCCGACCAGAGGCCTTCGCCGACTCCTGAGACGCCCCCACGCTGCCAGCCGAGCGCATCCAGGCGGACCCAGGCGGAGAGGCGTGGGATGCAGGCGCTCCTCCTTGATGGCGGTCGATTTCCGACCACGAGCGCCCCGTTCAGGCCACCGAAACCGGCATTGGCCAGCAGGATCTCGCCGGTGGGGAGGGGATGTGAACCGGGTGGCAACACGCTGATGGCGCCGGCACAACCCGCCTCGTGGAGATTGGCGCACCCCGGCGTGCGGTCACGGCGCCTGATATCGACCGCCAGCGCGAGCTCGCTGATCCCACAGGCGCCGAGGCTATGGCCGAGCAGGCCTTTGAAGGCGGTCACCGGAGTGCTCGGGCACACGCTGGCGTAAGCGAGGCTTTCGCTGTCATCGTTGTAACGGGTGCCGGTGCCATGGGCGATGATCAGCGCGGGCGAGCCAACCTCAGCCCGGGCCAAGGCGGTCCGCAGCG
>JANPIY010000001.1:0-6143 GCA_031425255.1 Planctomycetota bacterium | reverse complement strand
AACTGCCAGGCGGCGATCGGCTGACCGCCCGCCAGCGCCTTGCGCGCAGCCTCCAGGACCGCGTCGGGTTGCTCCGCCGCCGCGGCCATGATCCATGAAGGCAGCGGGTGCGCCGATGCGGGCTCTCAGGCGGATGGCGCGTGCAACGTGCCGCGCGGGCATGGGGGTGGCGCTGATCGCAGCATGGGTCACGGCCGCGGCGGCGGAGCAACCCGACGCGGTCCTGGAGGCTGCGCGCAAGGCGCTGGCGGGCGGTCAGCCGATCGCCGCCTGGCAGTTACTGCAGGAGCACCCGGCGCAGGACGGCCAGACGTGGGTGCGTCTGCTGCAGGCCCGCATCCTGCTGGCCTTGGGGCGAAGGCAGGAGGCCGATCAGCGGCTTGGGGTGACCGCCCACGCACAGATGGCGGCATGGCCCGCAGGCCTGCGCGGAGCGGTCGCCGCCGTGGTCGGCGACCTCACGCTGGCGCGCGGCGACCTGGTGGGCGCACGGGGATGGTTGGAGCAGGCGCTGCGCCTGGGTGGCGACGGGGTGGAGATCGACCGCACGGCGGTGCTGCTTGCCGAGTGTGCGGAACGCGCGGGCGACGACGCCAGCGCTGAGCGTTATGCGCACCTGGTGTGGCGCGACTGGCCACGCAGCCCATATCGTGCGCGCGCGGGCGTCATCGAGGCGCGGGTCGTGGCGAAGACCAGGCCCGATCAGGCTCGTGCTCTGCTGGCGGGCGTCCGGGTGCTCGATCACGTCGAGCCCGGGACGCGGTTGAGCGCTGCCGAATTGTTGTGTCAGTTGCTGCTGGCGCCGAAACCAGGTCAGTGCCTGGTGGTGGCGGAGCAGGAGTTGGCGCGCCTGCCGGTCACCGGGCGACTCCCGCTCTATCGGGCCCTCGCCCTGGCTGTGCTCGACCGCAGCGAAGGACTGGCGGCGCTGGACGTTCTCGACGCTGCCCTTGCAGCGGAACCGGCGGCGCAGGCGGTCAGGCTCCAACTGCGCGCTGCTCCAGCGAACGTGCACGGGGACGCCGACCGTCGGATCGAGCGCGCGCGCGCTGACGTGGAGTTGGGACGTCTCCAAGCGGCCCGGGCGATCCTCGAACCGTTGGCCGCCACCCAACCTGCAGCACTCATCCTGTTGGCCTCCATCGATACCGTGGCGCTCGAGGCGTGGCTTGACGCTCCGGCGCTGCGCGATCCCGCCGCCCGCGCGGCGGTGGCGATCGCCTTGGCCCGACGTGGTGATCATCTGCGGGCGTGGCCGTTATTCCTGCCATTGGTCACACCCGAGATCGTGACCATTTCCGGATTGCCGCCCGCCAGCCTGTTGTACTGGGCGGCCAAGGCGGCACCGCCGGAGGACGCTGATCGTGCGGCCCAGCTGATCGCGCAGTTGCTCGCGCGCACGGAAGCCGCTGTCGAGGTCGGCGTGGCGTGGGCGGAGGAGGCCCAGCGTCGTGAACGCTCCGCTGCATCGGCAGAGGACATCCGCGCGGCATGGGAACGCAGCGCCACGGCTCTACCGGGCGACCATCCCTGGCAGCCGATCGCCATCCTGCGCGCCGCGCGCCCATTGGCCGAGAGCCGGAGCGTTGAAACCGATGAACGCGCGATGCGTCTGCTCGAAGGCGTCGAAAACGCGAACAGCGAAGACCAGCGCCGGTGCTGGTTCCTGCTCGCCCAGGTCTACGCCCGGCTCGGCCGCACCCGCCAAGCCCTCCAGGTGGTGATGGAACTACGTCCCTCGGCCAACGCTGAACAACGTGAACGGCTCGACCGAATGCGTCTGCGCCTGGAGACACCCGCTGCATCGGAAGTGCGGGAAGGCCCCCATGATGCGGAGAATTGACGAATCGGCATCTGGCCTTTGACAGCCCAACTCGGAGCACATATGGTCCCCACCGGACTCCCCGACCCAGGAGCTGACTGTGCCTAATCAACAGATCGCCAGAGGAACAAGCTGCGTGATCTATTATACGTTCGCTGATTCCGCTTCCGGTCGAGAGTCTGGCCGGCTCGGCCACGTGCAGGCGATCGCTCCATGATCCTGATCAATCTGCTGCCTCCCGAACTGCGCAAACGCCATGGTGGCCTCAGCCCCGCGTTCCTCAGTGTCGTCGCCGGCGGGGGCGCCTGCCTCCTCCTCGCGCTGCTCTGGCTGTACCTGCTGTGGATCCGCATCCCCAATGCGGAGCGGGTCATCGCCGACAAGAATGCCGACCTCGCCGCCAAGACCGTCCAGGCCGAAGCGGTCCTGAAGATCGAACGTGAGATCACCGAGGCCAAGGACCGCTACGACCAGATCGTCGGTATGATGACCAAAAAGGTCTACTGGGCGCGAACCATCGATGAATTCGCGACCCTGCTGAACGGACCCTACACCATTCCCAATTTCGACGTGCGCTGCCAGGAGATCACCATCAGCGAGTCCGCAGGGCTGCCTGGGGACCGCCGCGGCGGTTCGGCGGACAACGCGGTCGCCTTCAATGTCAGTTGGCGCTACAAGCTGCTGGGCAAGGAACGCCCGCTCGCGGGCGATTACATCAACTCGTTCTTCAATACCATCAAGGGCAGCAAGTTCTGGGACGAACACGGATTCGTCGGCAAACCCGATGCCACCTACCGCGGTGATACCCCGCGGATGAATAAGAACATTGGTCGGGTCGTGGTCGAAGGCAATCTCGACTGGCAGCGCGTCAAGGTGGTCGACGTGAAGCCGAGGAAATGACCATGGCGATCCGCAGCTTCAACGATCTGAACAAGAATCAGCAACTGGCGGTCTACATCGGCATCCCGGCGCTGATCGCTATCACCCTCTGCGTGTTGATCTACCGCGCGCTCGGCGTGCTCGGCCCGGATCCCGATGACCGCCTGCCGGGATTCATGCATCGCAACCTTCCCGGCAACCAGTGGGAACAGATCAACACCCTCAACGGCCAGATCAGCGACAAGGAGGTCATCATCGCCCGCGGGCCCAAGGCGAATGCCGAGCTTAAGAGCCTCGAGGATGACATCAAGACGGGACGGGAACGTCTGCCGCTGGAGTCTGAGAAGCCGGAAATGCGTCTATTGATCGAGAAGCTGGCGCGCGACATCCCCAGCGATGTCGGCACGGTGCAGGTGAAATCGGTCAAGATCATCGAGAATGCCGGCACGCCGGGCGCGCGCTCCGGTGCCGCCGCGCGCTCCGGTACCTCGAAGCCGGAGCAGGTCACCTATCAGACCGAGATCTCCGGCGACTTGAACGGGATCATCAAATACATCGATATGATCGAAAAGAATCCGCGTTTCATGCTGGTGAACTCCCTGGCTCTCAAGCCCGGCAAGATGGGCACGGACGACGAGAAGCGTCAGGTCTTCCTGCCGCATGAGGTGAAGATGAACATCATCACCTATGTCTACAATCCGGGCGTCGCCGGGGGCAGACCATGATTGCCGCCCGGTTGGTCCTCCTGCTGCTGCCGTTCTTCACGTTCGCCCTCACCGCCGGCGAAGCACCGTTGCCGGCACCCAAGCCCGCACCGGTTGAAAAGGTCGACCCCAAGGCCGCCAAGGATCATGGTCCGTTCAGCCAACTCGCGGCCGAAGAGAAATGGGTCTTCGATCCGCCGGTCAATCGCCAGGACATCTTCTACGATCTCGAAGCCATGCTCGAGGCCCAGTTCGGCATCGAAGTGGCGGATCAGAAGAGCGACCCGGGTGGTCGTGGGCCCGGCGATGAGATCGACGCCCTGCGCGAATGGGCCAAGCGCGAACTCGCACGCATCGACTCCTTCATCTCGGACCGCAAGTGGGACGACGCGCTGAAGGCTACCGAAACCGACATCAAGAAGCTCCAGCCGCGCGTCGGCGATGATGCGACCATCGCCCAGATCACCGAGAAGATGAAGCGGTTCCGCGCTCAGGCCGAGGAAGCCAAGATCTTCGAGGAGGCGCAGGCCAAGTTCGACGCCCTGGGACTTCGCGTCGAGGGCATCTTGTGGTCGCCGGCAGGAAGTCTGGCGGTCATCAGCGGCGAGCCACGCGCCCGCGCGATCAATGAGCGCGTCAAAGACAGCGTGATCATCAACATCGACACCAACCGCGTCGACTTCCTTTTTCACTACAATCGCCGTCGCTTCGAGTTCCAACGCTACGTTGGTGAGGATGCGACGTCGAAAAAACCTGGGCAAACCAACTAGCGAGCATGTATATGCACCTGCGCCACCTCGTGATCTCTAGTCTTGCGGCCTTGACCTTCGGGGCCCAAGGCTCGGTCGTTTTCGCGGGCGATGCCCCCGTCAACGGACCGCTCGACACCACCCAGCTCATCACCCTGGAGACCAGCGACAAACCCTTGGAGACCGTGCTCCAGTGGATCAGCCGGCGTTCGGGCGTGAACATCGTCTGCAATGAAGCGGAACAGCCGCGCATCACCCTGCGCCTGGTCAATGTCACCTGGCAGGAGGCCGTCGAGCAGATCGCCGCCCGTTACGACCTGGTGGTTGAACGCAAAAGCGAACGGGTGTGGCAGCTCACGCGTCCGCCCAAGGTGCGCATGGAGTTCCAGGACGCGCGCTTGACCGTGGTGTTGGAAGCCCTCGCCCGCCAGGCCAACGTCAACATCGTCATCAGCGATGATGTCGATGCGAACCGTCGCCTGACCATGACCCTCAACGGCGTCCCCTGGCGCGAGGCTCTCGACGTCATCGTGCGCGCCACCGGCTACGCCTGGATCGAGCAGGAATACCAGATCATCCGCGTCGTTTCCCAGGACAAGCTGGAGAAGGATCTGCGGACCAAGGTCTTCCACCTCAACTATACCAACGCCAAGGAGATGGCCCTGGTGGTCGAGGGTACGCGCAGCAAGGACGGCAAGGTCATCGTCGATGCCCGTTCCAACAGCCTGATCATCACCGACACGCCGGTGTCGCTCGAGGCGGTGACGCGCATCATCACCACCCTCGATGGCCGCACCCGCGAGGTGCAGCTCGAGCTGAAGTTCGTCGAGTTCTCGAATAGCGACGCGCAGAAGATCGGCTTCGACCCGATCAACACCTCGTTCAACCTCAAGGGCATCGGCACGGTGGCGCCGTCCTTCACCCCCTTCAACGACATCTTCGGCGGCGGTGTGAACTTCAACACCACCAGCCCGTCACCGGCAAGCTCTGGCGATTTCAGCGCCACGTTCGCCTTCGAAGCGCTGACGACGCTCACCAGTTCGGAAGTGTTGCAGGCGCCGCAGGTGCTGACCTTGGACAATACCAAGGCGACCATCCGTATCGGTCGTGAGATCCACTACGCCGAGACCACCATCACCCAGAATCCCAATGGCAGCGGTTCGCTGATCACCTTGAAGGAAGCCTCCTCCAGCCCGGTGAAGGACGGCATCACGATCGAATTGACGCCGCACATCACCAGCGATGGCTTCGTCTCGATCGAGCTCAAGGCCACCAATGAGAAGGCCGACCTGGTCCAGTTCACCAACGGCCAGGCCCCGAACTCGCCGGACTTCGCCGCCATCGAACTGCCGACCGTGAACACCACCGATCTGACCACCACCATCATGATCGCCGACGGCAAGACCGGCGTGATCGGTGGCATCCTCAGCAACCAGAGCAGGGACGAGACCCGCCAGGTGCCGTTGCTCGGTTCGCTGCCCGGCCTGGGCTGGTTGTTCAAGAAGCGCAGTGAAAGCATCGAGCAGCGCAACCTGACCATCTTCGTTACCCCCCGCATCATCAAGATGTCGGACGCCAGCGATTACGAGGAGGCGCGCCTGCGCTTGCGTGAGCGGCTGTCCGGCCTGGATCTGCGGCCCAAGACCGACACCGAACCGAACCGCTCGCTCAACGAACCGTAGACCTTCCGGCAACGGACGGATGCGACGTAGGCAGGCCGCCAGGCCTGCCTGCGCTGTTCCTGGGGACGGGAGAAAAGGCGTTTGCCACGGAGGCCACGGAGTCCACGGAGGGGAGCGCCGAGGGGTATCCATGCCCCTGATGTTGTAGGGCGTGGGAGCGCGGCGACTGCCCGACACGGATGGACCGCTCCCTTCCACGGGTGACCTCAGCAGGAGGACGAGCGCAGTCTCCTGCCGGCTCCGTGGCCTCCGTGGCCTCCGTGGCAAATGCTGTCGGCTGTCCGCAAGGTGCGCGCGGCTGCGGGGT